>JBMSGX010000026.1:0-16669 GCA_049416285.1 Crocinitomicaceae bacterium
AATCATATGCCATGTAATTTTAATAGCTTTGCTCCGTTATTGTTGGCATAACTACAAATTTAACCTAGTTAGATTGGTCAAAAACCATTCCATACACGGATTTATAACCGTTACATTGTTGATAATGTGTCTGCCCCTATTTAGTTTCTCACAGGGTAGCCAAGACACTTTACGCATCGATGACTCTGACATGGATTCACCGGTTTTTTACAACGCCAAAGACTCGATCTACTCTGATTTAAAGAACAAAACCATACATCTTTATGGAGAAGCCTTTTTAGAAACCGAAGGAATTAAAATGGAGGCTGGTTACATCATGATCGATCTGGACCGAAACGAAGTGCTGGCCACTTATTCTTATGATAAGGACTCTAACAAGGTGAACACACCAGTTTTTACGGATGGATCGGAAAAGATCGATGCTGAAACGATCCGATACAATTTTGATACAGAGAAGGGATTTATCGAAGGTGTGCGCGTAAAGCAGGATGAGACCAGTCTTTACATGGGGATTGCGAAAAGGCAAAAAAACGAAGAGATTCACTTCCTGAAGGGGCGATTTTCTACATGCGACCTCGAAGAACCGCATTATCATTTTCAACTTTCCAAAGCAATACTTATCCCGAATAAGCGCATTGTTTCAGGACCAATGAACCTTTGGATTAACGGTGTCCCCACCTTTATTGGTCTCCCCTTTTCCGTTATTCCTCAGATGGAAGAAAGGAATAAAGGCTTGATCTTTCCGAATTTCGTTCCTATTTCGACTTACGGGTTTGGTCTGCAGGACCTGGGTTATTACATCCCGATCAATGATCGTTTTCAAACAACATTTTATGGATCCATTTACAGCCGCGGAAGCTGGGGACTCCGTAATGTATCAGACTATGCTAAACGCTACGGATATGTGGGTTCCATAAACCTTGGTTTCCAGCAGTTCAAAAGCGGATTTCCAAACAACTTAAACCAAAACAAGGTTACCTTACAGTGGCGTCATCAAATGGACCCAAAATCAAATCCTTTATGGAAATTCTCAAGCAATGTGAACTTCCTATCAGACAACAACGCTCAAAATAACTTAGACCCATTAAACGATCAGCTTTTCAATAATCAGTTCAACTCCGATGTTAATATAACGAGAGCATTTCCGGGCAAACCAATCACTGCAGGAATGAAGTTATCGATGAGGCAAAATTCACAAACTCAAAACATTAGTTTAACCAGTCCAATAGTAAATGTGAACGTTACCAGGTTCTTTCCATTCAAAAAACTGGTTCAAAGCAAAACAGGAGGACTTGCGGAGTTATTGGGTCGATTTGGTGTTGCATATAATTTTGAAGGACAGAACAGAGCGCTATTTGCAGACACCTTGTTGAGGGATGCGAATTTCCAAGGAATAGGAGATAACTTTTTAAATGGGATAAGACAAAACGTAACGGTGCAAACTACAGGAGGACTGTTCAAAAACACTTGGAAAGTAACCCCATCCTTGAATTACAGTAATGTTTTGAACTGGCAACAAACCAGAAAAGAATACGACGTGTTAAATAATAGCACAACGACGGATACTATTCAGCGATTTGGAACCGCTCATGGACTATCTATGAGTGCGCAGGTAACTACCGCCTTGTATAGTTACTACCGCTTTGTGGGTAAAAACCAACCATTGCTGAGACATGTGCTAACACCGTCTTTCAACTTTCAATACATTCCTAATCTCAATAATCTTATCACAGACTCAGTTGGAGTTGATATGGCTCCGATCACTTACAGTCCATTTGAAAGAAGTGTATACAGCGCACCTGGAGGTAATGATCAAGCTCTGCTGGGCTTCACCTTCAACAACACTTTCGAGCTCAAACGAAAAAGTGACAAGGATACAAATACAGGATTTAAGAAAACGAGAATCATCGACGCCTTGACCTTGAGTGGGAATTACAACTTCCTTGCGGAAGAAAGAAACCTATCAGATATACGTGCTAACTTACGTGTAAGTCCCATTAGCTGGTTGAATATCGTAACATCAGGAACGTTTAGTCCTTACAGCTGGAATGATACAACTGGAGCGACACTGAATGAATATGCCGTAAAGGATCGTGGAGTCCTGGGAAGATTTACATCCCTCAACTTTGCTACAACAATTACCCTAACTTCTAAGGAGAGCCGTGAGGAACTTAACCGAGCTGTAGATCAGATCGGTAATAATTGGAATGCGGATTACGAATACTTCCTACTACATCCCGAACAGGCTTTAAATTTTAGAATCCCTTGGAAGGTGTCATTCAGTCATAACTACCGAATCACTGCAAACCAGAACAGATCGGAATTTACTCCGGGCACATATTTATTTTTGCAAACAGTCATGATATCAGGAGATCTGAGCTTTACAAAACGCTGGAAGCTCGCTGCTCGAACCAATATTGATGTAGAAGATTTCGCAATTACCAACACGCGATTCACGTTATCAAGAAACCTTCACTGTTGGGCAATGTCGTTTAACTGGACGCCCATTGGAACAAATCAAAGTTTTTTATTTAGTATTCGCTCAACTTCACAATTGTTCCAGGATGCGAAATTCGATCTAAGAAAACCGCCATCGTTTCTTTAATTCGTAATTTTACATTGTGATTGATTTCAATTTCGAAAATTCCCTTAAGCCACACAGAGGCAGCTTACTGATTGCGGAGCCATTCTTGAATGACTCCTACTTCGCACGTGCTGTAGTTCTACTGTGTGATCATGCTCCAAAGGAAGGAAGTTTCGGATTTGTGCTTAACAACTTCGTTGATCTTAACCTAAATGAGCTTGTTGATGATTTCCCAGTTGTAAAAACTAAAGTAAGCCTTGGTGGTCCCGTTGACACTTCCAACCTATACTATATTCACGGATTTAAAGATATCCCTGAAAGTCTTTTGGTATCTGAAGGTGTTTATTTCGGAGGAGATTTTGGAATGATCAAGGACATTCTTGAAGCAACTCCTGAAGAAGCTGAGAATGTACGTTTCTTCATTGGTTATAGTGGTTGGTCTGAAGGTCAGTTAGCAGAAGAGATCGAAGAAAAATCTTGGCTCGTTGTTGACGACTACAACCCTGAGTTAATACTGAATACAGACAATACCTCTATTTGGAAGAGAATACTTGAAAAGCAGGGAGCGAAATTTAGGATCATGACTAATTTCCCTCAGAATCCATCAGATAACTAATCATGCATACAAGTAAACCGTTGGCAGAAAGAATGAGGCCTGCATCTCTTGATGAGTACAGGGGGCAGGAGCACCTTCTAAGCGATGGTGCATCACTACGACGCGCATTGGATTCTGGATTAATACCCTCCATGATCTTTTGGGGCCCTCCGGGAGTTGGTAAAACAACGCTTGCTCATCTCATTGCTGATCATTTAAAAAGACCATTTTATACGCTTTCTGCCATCAGCTCTGGCGTTAAGGATGTGAGAGAGGTAATTCAGAAAGTGGAAAACGCTGGAATGTTTCAACAAAGCGGAGCCATATTATTCATCGATGAAATTCACCGTTTCTCTAAGGCACAACAAGATTCACTGCTCGGTGCGGTGGAGAAAGGTACAGTCACCTTAATTGGAGCTACAACAGAGAATCCATCATTCGAGGTGATCTCCGCCCTGCTATCACGTTGTCAAGTTTATACGCTAAACGGACACACTAAAGAGAGTCTTACAGAGATCTTGACTAATGCTATTAAGAATGATGAATTTTTAAGAAAGAAAAAGATCGATCTAAAAGAAACAGACCTCCTCCTTGCTTTGTCCGGCGGGGATGCTCGAAAATTATTGAACGTATTTGAGATCGTTATTGGGACTTTTGGTTCGCAGCAAGAGATCACGATAGATAATGAAACCGTTCAAAAAAATGCGCAACAAAGTGTTGCAAAATATGACAAGAGTGGTGAGCAACATTATGACATTATCTCCGCGTTTATCAAGTCTATTCGCGGCAGTGATCCTAATGCAGCTGTCTATTGGCTCGCAAGAATGGTTGAAGGTGGCGAAGATCCTAAATTCATCGCTAGAAGGTTGATCATTTCAGCATCAGAGGACATTGGATTAGCGAACCCAAATGCACTGTTATTAGCAAACAACTGTTTTCAAGCCGTTCAAAGTGTCGGGTGGCCTGAATCACGGATCATCCTATCGCAATGTGCTATATATCTTGCAAACTCTCCTAAAGGAAATGGAGCCTACATGGCTATCAATAAGGCGCAAGAAACGGTAAGACAAACAGGTGACCTTGGAGTGCCACTCCCCTTGCGCAATGCACCAACTAAGCTAATGAAGGAGCTCGGCTATGGTGTGGGATACAAATATTCTCATGACTATCCAAATAACTTTGTTCAGCAAGAATTTTTACCAGAAGAAATATCAGGAAAGAACTTCTTTACAGCTGGAAGCAGCGCGAAAGAACAAGAGATCAATGCCAAGTTGAAAGAACGTTGGGGTAATAAATACATCAAGTAATGGGCAAAGTTGCGTATTACATTATCGTTTACCCGTTGAGCCTACTGCCGCTCTGGATTCTTTACAGATTTTCAGATCTCATGTATCTACTCTTTATTTCCGTAATTCCTTATAGAAACAAAGTAATCACGTCGAATTTAACACATTCTTTTCCCGAGAAGTCAACATCTGATATTAAGAAGATCAGAAGAGAGTTTTACCGTCATTTCTGTGATATGTTGATCGAAGGCGTGAAAAACTTATCAATCTCGAAGTCGGAGTTAAGAAAGCGCTTAATCGTCTCTAATCCAGAGGTCATGAATGATCTTTTTAGGGAAAATAAAAGTGTTCTACTCCTCGGTGGTCACTACGGAAACTGGGAATGGCTGATCACTTCTCAAAACACGTTGTTTCCACATCAAGCATATGGGATTGGTAAAAAACTAACCAGCAAGTTCTGGGACAAGAAGGTAAACGAACAACGAGAGCGTTTTGGGATGCGCGTAATCAATAATAAGAATTATAAAGAAGCTCTGAACGCAAACCAGAACGAATGTAAAGCAGTTTTAGTCCTAACGGATCAGTCACCCGGAAGCTCAATCAGAAGTTTTTGGACGAAATTCTTGAATCAGGAAACTGCGGTACTCTTCGGCGCAGAAATGTTGGCACACGAATTGGACTATGCTCTTGTGTATTTCAGAATGCGAAAGGTGAAGCGCGGATACTACAAAATTGATCTTGAGCTCATGACTGATACGCCACGAACAATGAGTTGGGGAAAAATAACTGAAGGGCATGTTTCAAGGCTTGAAGAACAAATTAAATTGCATCCTGAACTATGGCTTTGGTCACACAAACGATGGAAACGAGAGTTACCGGAAGACTTTACAAGTCTCAAAGAGGAGCAATATGAAAAGTTTAATAAACGTTTTGGTTATTAGTGCTTTAGGATTACTTCCTTTAAGCTCTCATTCACAACTTGGCACCAAGAAATATCTTCGTAAAAACAACAAGATAGAGTCTTTCAAATACGGCGACACTTCCATTTACGCTAGAGGTATTTGCAACGTAAAATCTAAACTTTTCTTAGGAAACTCTAATGGCTCACTTTATTTCGTGAATACTATCCTTGAAAAATCAAATGTGATTTTTAAACAGGATGGCTTTACAGAAATGCGCGATGTTGAATATGTAGATAACCATATTATCGGGATGCAAAGCGGTGAAAAAGGACAGCTTGTAAGAATTGATCTCAGCGGTGGAATGAGGGTGATCAAGCAAAAGGACTGGGATAGCTTGTTCTTTGACGCAATGGACTTTCATGGAAATCGAGGTTTTTTAATGGCAGACCCGACAGACGGAAGATTCAATCTTTTTCACACTAACGATGGTGGCTTAACATGGAAACGTGTTAAAGGAGACGTTGCTGCGCGTAAGGGAGAGGCCGGTTTTGCCGCAAGTGGAACAAATGTTCAGATCTTAAACGACAGCACTTACACATTCATATCGGGTGGTGAAGTCAGTAAGTTTTATAAATCAACGGACAATGGTTCAACTTGGACAGAGGTAGTTTTGCCATATTATCCGGGAAAATCAACAGGTCCCTACTCCCTTTGTTTTGCGAATGACTCCATCGGTGTTATGGTGGGCGGCGATTATAAAGACGCTACAATTCGCTTAAACACTGCCTTCTATACATTTGATGGCGGGGAATCCTGGTTCAATAGCATGGATAATCCAAGAGGATACAGATCTTGCGTGTTCTACAAAGATGGCATCTTCTATGCTTGCGGAAGGAACGGCATAGATTATTCAGAGAATAACGGAAAAGACTGGCTTCCATTTGCGGATGGGACTTATTTCGCATTAACATCTATTGGTAACAAACTCATTGCCACTGAGAAATACGGAAGAGTGAAAATCTTCCCATTAATTGAGCAATAATGCAGCTGGTTGATCGAATTGAACGAATCGTAAAGGAAACCTTAGAGGCAGATTCTTCCGGCCATGATTGGTATCATATCAATCGGGTGGTACTAAATGCCAAACAGATACAAGCGCTAGAGGGTGGTAATCCGCTAATAGTAGAAATCGCAGCTTTACTACATGATATTTCAGACCATAAACTGAACGGAGGCATACTGAATGATGGCGGACGTGTCAGTAAAGAAATACTGCTTAAAGAAGGAGCCACAGAAGCATTTGCAGCTCAAGTGGCGCAAATAGTTGACAGCGTAAGCTTTAAAGGAGCTGAAGTTCTAGATAAGGTCGATAGCCTGGAAGCCAAGATCGTTCAAGATGCTGACAGATTAGACGCAATAGGAGCTATCGGAATTGCTAGAGCATTCGCTTACGGTGGTGCAAAGGGGCAAGCTATGTATGATCCGGAGCTGGACCCAACTCTTCATTCTTCCTTTGAGGATTATGTTAATTCCAAAACGACGAGTATCAACCATTTTCATGAGAAATTGTTACTTTTGAAAGATAGACTACACACTGCGGCAGCAAAGAAAATTGGCCAAGAAAGACATGATTTCATGTTGGCTTTTTTAAAGCAATTTGATCGTGAGTGGAATAGCACTTTTGAATGACACTAAACAATTTCGCAGTAGGTATTGATATCGGAGGAACTAACTCAGTAGTTGGTTTATGTGATAATAAGGGCAATATCCTTTCAAGTAATTCCTTTCCTACACAAAGTTTTGATTCGCCGGAAGAATTTGTGGCAACCACTTCGGAATGGATAGCATCTCTAAAGTCAGATTATAATATCGTTGGTATTGGAATAGGAGCTCCAAACGGTAACATTATGTCCGGTACGATTGAATTTGCACCCAACTTACCATGGGAGGGGCAGATCAAGCTTGCTGAAATGTTCCAGAACAAGACAGGCTTAGAGACTATCCTTACAAACGATGCAAATGCGGCAGCGATTGGAGAGATGACATTTGGAAGTGCAAAAGACTTATCGGATTTTGTCTTGATTACTCTAGGCACAGGTTTAGGCTCTGGAGTTGTTATCAACAATGAATTAGTCTCTGGTGCGCATGGCATTGCCGGTGAATTCGGACACATTGTTGCTGAACGCAAAGGACGAGAATGCGGCTGTGGTCGTCAAGGGTGCTTAGAAACTTATGTTAGCTCTACAGGTATTGTTCGCTCTGTCTTTGAGCTAAATTCAGAAAACAAGCTCAGATCCGCACTATTAAAATCTGAAGCAATTGATGCGCGCGTTGTATTTGAACAGGCAGCAAAAGGAGATCTTTTTGCGAATGAAGTGGTTGAATACACTGCCATGATGCTAGGTCGGTCATTAGCTGATTTCGCTTGCTTCAGTGACCCTCAGGCGTTTGTACTTTTTGGTGGGATCGCTCAAAGCGGACAAAAATTCGCTAATCTCGTGAAGAGTTCTTTAGAGGATCATATTCTCAATATATACGCGAATCGTATTGAAATTAGAGTTTCTTCTTTACACGATAAAAATGCAGCCATTCTTGGTGCTGCCTCTCTCATATTAAGCTAGTAAGACATGAAGTACATTTTACTTACACTCCTACTCTTTCCGTTCATTACCTTTTCACAGATCGATGAACTGAGACAAGCTCAGGATCAGCGTAAAAAAGTGATCGATAACATCACAACAACGAATTATTTCTCAAAGTCATTGTTCGTTGATCCTTTTATCGGAACTGGTGGACATGGACATACTTATCCTGGAGCGTCAGCTCCGTTTGGAATGATTCAACTGAGCCCGGACACGCGATATGATGGCTGGGATGGTTGCTCAGGTTATCATTACTCGGATTCGATCATTTATGGATTCAGTCACACGCATTTAAGTGGTACAGGAGTTCCTGATTATTGTGATCTTCTTATCATGCCGCAGTCAGGAAAACCTAATGTACTTCCCGGTTATAAAAACGAAAATGGGTACGGTTCTAAATTCTCACATAACAATGAGTTTGCTTCGCCAGGATTCTATTCAGTGCATTTAGAAAGAGGTGATATTGACGTTCAACTAGCGGTCACTGATAGGGCGGGAATTCATGAATACACTTTCAATGATGATAAAGGAAAAAAATTCATTCTTATCGACCTGGATCACAGAGATGAGTTGCTTGAGGCCTGTATGGAGGTCATAGACAATCAAACCTTGAAAGGATGTAGAATCTCGAAAGCCTGGGCTGAAGAGCAACACTTCTACTTTTACCTTAAATTGGATACACCTTTCCAAAAAGCAAGAAGAATTGAATCGAACGGTGATCATAAATTACTACTTGTTTTCCCAAAGAACACACCTAAAGTAAATCTAACAGTAGGTATTAGCGCTGTTGATATTTCAGGAGCTCAAAAGAACCTAGAAAAGGAAATCCCTCATTTTGACTTAAACAAGGTCAGAGCCGAAACTGTGCGTAAGTGGAATAATGAGTTGGACAAGATCGAGTTCATTCATGAGAAGGAGTCAGTAATGACAACCTTCTATACTGCTTTATATCACAGCTACCTGGCACCAAATTTATTCAATGATGTGGATGGGCGCTATAGAAATCTTGCAAACAAAGTTGATACTCTTGCAGGAAAGCACAAGAATTACACTGTTTTTTCACTGTGGGATACTTATCGCGCTACGCACCCATTATTCACGATCACTCAGGTGGAGCGAACAAACGAATTTATTAATACTTTCCTGAGGCATTTCGAGGATAGCGGTGATTTACCTGTTTGGGAATTAGCTGGTAATGAAACCAATTGCATGATAGGTTATCACAGTGTTAGTGTAATTGCTGACGCCTTCACGAAAGGTATTCGCGATTATAACTCGTTGCGAGCAATTCGATCGATGTTAGGTACGACAACGATCCCTGAATTCGGGAAGGACCACTTCAGCGACTTAGGGTTTATCAGTACGGGGGACGAACCAGAATCTGTATCTAAGACATTGGAATATTCCTACGATGATTACTGTATTTACCGTATGATTGACGCGATGGGCAATATAGACGAGGAACTCAGTAATGATGCAGTTGGTGAAGAGTTTTTGAACAGATCTTTTAACTTTTTGAATGTATACGATCCACAATCGAAATTTATGCGAGCTCGTAGAAGCGGTTTGTGGTTCTCCCCTTTTGATCCTGCAGAAGTTAACTTTAATTACACTGAAGCGAACAGCTGGCAATATTCTTTATACGTGCCTCATGCTATCCATGCATTTACAGATGTGCTTGGCGGTAAAGATTCACTTGAAAACTGGTTAGACAGGCTCTTTACTACACCTTCTGAGCTTTCAGGAAGACATCAGGTTGATATCACAGGATTGATTGGCCAATATGCACATGGAAACGAGCCATCCCACCATATGGCTTACTTGTACAATTACACAAATGCTCCGCATAAAACGCAACGATATGTTGATCAGATATTTAACGAAATGTACTCTGATCAGCCTGATGGTCTCTCAGGAAATGAAGACTGTGGACAAATGTCATCATGGTACATCCTAAGTGCTTTGGGAATCTATCAGATCGCCCCAGGGAACCCTTATTATGATATTGGGCGTCCTTTAATGTCTCATGCTAAGATCAATTTGGAGAACGGAAAATCATTTGAGATCAATGTAAAAAATCAATCGGAAGATAATAAGTACATACAAGGAATATCACTCAACGGAAACAAATTACACCAGTTGTATTTGAGTCATAATGATCTTATTAAAGGTGGTGTACTTGAATATCTAATGGGGCCAACTCCAAATAAAGACCTCAAGAAATGGCACAAGGTACCAGGACTTAAAGAAGTCCCTCAGTCATTTGTTGCGGCACCGTATTTCAAAAATGAAGACCGTGTATTTGAGGATAAGGCTTCAATTGAACTGGATTGTCTTTTCAAAGATGAAGTAGCTATTCGCTACACAACAGATGGAAGTATACCACACATTGGTTCAAAGTTGTACTCCACTCCTATTGAGATCAGTGAGTCAACTGTCATTTCTGCGATCGCTTTCAAGGATTCAGTTACTTCAAGCTCGGTGATCTCTAATGAATTCGTAAAAAAAGATCCAAATATAAAGATCGAACTAATGTCAGAATATGACAATCAGTACGCCGCTTACGGAGACTTAACATTAATCGATGGCATCAGAGGTGGGAATGAATTTAGAACTGGCGACTGGCAGGGTTACTGGGCGCAGGATCTTACCGCTGAAGTAACTTTTGACGTTGCAAGGGATCTCGCTGAAGTGGGCATTAGTGTGCTTAGCGATATGAAGTCGTGGATCTTCTTTCCGAGCGAAGTGAAAGCCACTGTTGAATTTGAAGACGGCTCAGTGGAAACATTCAATGAAAAACTGTCAAAAGCAACACCTGACATGATGGGTGCGCACACGAAGGAGATCGACTTTCATCTCGGAGCAGATTCCCCAAAGGTCGTTAAAGTAAAAATAACTGCAGTGAACTACGGAAAATGTCCCGAATGGCATTTGGGACAAGGAAATGATACGTGGTTGTTTGCTGACGAAATAATACTTCGTTAGGAAAGCTGTGACAGCCATTCCATGGTGTCAACGCCATCTGCGTAATCCATTAAACCTGGGGTTTGAGCTCCGCCGAAAGGAATACGCCCCTTCCCTACGACCGCTTGAATATCTTCAGCATTTGACTTGATGTATGTCTCTACTTCATCCATCGATTTGTAGCGATGATAATGCAACATGGCAAGAGGTGAATGAAGATCTTCTGTCTCTCTCAATAGGACAAAATTATTATCGAGCAAGTTGTGCTTATTGAGCAAATAAACCGCCTTGTGATAGTCGTAATTGTTCCCATACTTTTTGTGAAGTACAATATCCTTATGCGGATACAATCCCTCAAAAACTCGATCGATCTCAAAGTTTTCGGGGATCAATAAATGTGACACATTTCTGCACCCTAGTCCGAAATAGCTGAATACATCTTCACCTAAAGCTTCAAGCTCCTCTTTAGATTCAGAACCGTCTAATACGGCAATAGATGTCCTATTCTTTCTGAAAATGTGCGGGTACTTTCCAAAATACTCTTCGAAGTACTTGATAGAATTGTTTGAACCTGTTGCTATTACTGCATCGAACTTAGGCAGACGGCCAGTTGAGAAGAATATGCGTTCTTTTAATTCAGGCACGAACTCGATCAAATGAGATCCTAACAAAGGCAATAGTTTATTGTCATCCGAGCTGAGTTTACAAATAGCACTGTTTCCTGTCATTAGAACAGCTAAAAAGTCGTGAAACCCAACCAATGGAATATTACCGGCCATAATTATAGCTACACTCTTTGGAGCCTCCGCAAAGGAATAATTCGAAGACCAGTTATTTAATTCCTCTTCTGTTAACCATCCGGCAATCCCTCCCAAACTCTGACGAACGTTTTGGGGTGTAAACCATCCATTATAAATTACTTGTTTATTTATCTCCGCGTTCAGACGATTGTATTCTTCCTCTATTACTCCTGTATGATATCCGTCCCATTCCTCTCCTTTTGAAAGAGCATTCATTAGCTTTCCTAACTGGACAAATCCTTTGATGATTTCCTGTTGTTTCACAGGTGCAAAATTACTGCTCTTGAAGAAATAATTGTTTACCATGGTTATTTTTTACAAAACTATTTGACAAATACCGTGTACGCTGAGTATATTTGCAGTCAAATAATCGAGAAATGGCAATTATCATCACAGACGAATGTATTAACTGCGGAGCATGTGAGCCGGAGTGTCCAAATAATGCGATTTACGAAGGAGGTGCGGAATGGCGCTACTCTGATGGTACTTCATTGACTGGAATGATCACGACATTGGATGGTGAGGATACAATGGCAGATGATGCTAAAGAGCCAGTTGACATGGATGTCTATTACATTGTAAGCGACAAGTGCACAGAATGTGTTGGATTCCATGATGAGCCACAGTGTGCTGCCGTTTGCCCTGTAGATTGTTGTGTTGATGATCCTGATTTCAGAGAATCAGAAGACGAATTATTGGCGAAAAAGGACTTCATGCACCTTTAATCCTTGAAGAAGCTTTTATTTTTCTTTTTATTTCTTCCGCAGCTTTTTGGTTTTGCTCAGAGCGACACAGTATCTATTGTTAGCTATAACCTTCTCAATTTCCCTGAAGGAAGAACAGACTGTGGTAACAACACGCTTGTACCCAATAGAGCTGATACACTTCGTAAGATCCTGAATTACCTTAAGCCTGATGTTTTCGTTGCGTGCGAAATCCAAACAGAGGCCGGTGCAGACAGCGTACTAACACGTTCTTTAAATGTTCAAGGTCAGTCCAATTACGCCAGTGCAACATATAACGTGGCAGGTCTGAATCAAGGTCTGAATAATCAGCTCTACTACAATACAACAAAGCTTACACTGCTTTATCAGGATATCATTCAGACTTCACCAAGAAGTATAGACCATTACGTGCTATACATGAATGACCCCAACCTTTCGTCTTACTTCGACACAACTTTCATTGAAGTATACATGTGCCATCTAAAGGCAGGATCTGGAAGTTCGGAGCAAAGTATTAGAGCGCAACAAGTTCAGGAATTGGTTGATTTTATTCAAATAAGACCGAGTGACAGGCATCATATCGTTTGTGGAGACCTTAATGTATACAGATCCAGCGAGCAAGCATATCAATTACTGATCAATTCAGGTTTAGGATTGATAGACCCTATAAATAGACCAGGCAACTGGAATAACAATGCTTCATTTGCGGATATTCATACGCAATCCACTCGCTCCGGCGAAAATCTTGACTGTGGATCACAAGGAGGTTCTGACGATAGATTTGATCAGATCCTAGTGTCGTCGAATGTAATGGCAGGAACCGACAGCTTGCGCTACATCGATAATAGTTACTTAGCCATAGGGAATGATGGCAATCATTATAACACTTCTTTAATTGCTGCACCAGCGAACTCCATGTATCCAGATTCCGTTGTGAAAGCGCTTTATTACATGTCAGATCACTTACCTGTTGCCATGAAGGTTGTTGCCAATTATCCGACCAGTAACGGACTTGCCCTTTATCCATCATACACTGCTGTTACTTGCTATGATGGTAACGACGGTTCAGCGACAATTACACCAAATGACGGTCAGGCACCCTATCAATATCTGTGGGATAATAATGCGGGAAACCAAACAACGCAAACTGCTACTGGCCTTAGCTCAGGCTCTTATTGTGTAACTGTGACCGATGCTCTCGGAGAACAGGACGACTACTGCCTCTTTGTTCCTCAGCCAGACAGTATTGCGATCAGCGTTTTTAAAAACCCTGATGATGGAAGCTGCACAGGAGAAGCTTTTGCGCTAATTTCAGGAGGTCAAGCACCGTACGATGTAGTATGGAATGACCCTTCGAGTCAAACTGGTACGGCAGCATACAACCTTTGTGAAGGCTTTTATACAGTTACAGTAACAGATGTCAACAATTGTTCAAATTCGTATACTGTAGAAATAACATCCCTTTCTTCATCTATTGAAGAAGAACTACTTAATAACTTGCTGCTTTATCCAAATCCAACAGCGAGTTTTGTTACGATCGATAACCTTCCAAATCACACGAACATTTCACTTCAAGACCTGCAAGGGAGAAATTTAATTCTTGTTAAGGACGTAGTCTCTAAAAAGGAAATTGTAGACTTAAGCGCATTTACGTCAGGTGTCTATCTTCTTCATTTTCAGCTCGGATCAACGCGAAAAACTGTACGTATTCAAAAAGCATTCTAACCGAATAGCTCCTATTTCCTTCTTGATTTAGAAAAATATGCCTCTTTATCGTGAAGATTTAGCTCGATATACTTGTTGAACAAAGGAAATCATGTATTTTTGTGGCGGGGTAAGTCTTGTACGACCAGCTCCCTCTGAATCCCCCAGGACGGGAACGTAGCAAGGGTATGAGGTTGTAGCGGTGCGATATGAGTAGCTTACCCCTCTTTTTTTTGAATGAAATCTATTCACTATTTTCGGACAAACATTATTCGTGTTAAGATCCATTAGTAAAAGAGGCATATTTACCCTGATCATTTTTGGTATGGTCTACGCCTTAATTTCACTGGTAAACCATCATCTCTTCCGAACTTACGCGCTCGACCTCGGGTTATACACAAACGCACTATACGATTACAGCCACTTACAGTTCAACGACAGTACCACGTTTAAACAAATTCCAGAGAATCTTCTAGCTGACCATTTTGACATCTACTTGATGGCATTTTCAATGCTCTCCTACTTATTCGGGACAAACACATTATTACTTGTTCAAATTGCAGCGATACTGTTCGGAGCGATTGGTGTCTATAAATTCTTCGATAGACGAACGGTATTGAACAATTTGGCGTATCCAGCCATGCTATTCTTTTTGCTGTTCTATGGTGTCTTTAACGCGATCAGTCAGGATTATCACAGTAATGTCGTTGCAGCTTGTCTTATCCCTTGGTTCTTTCTCAACATTGAGAAGAAGCAGTATATCATTGCGTTCATTTGGTTTTTATTGATCCTTATTGGTAAGGAGAACATGTCCATTTGGTTGTTTTTCATAGGACTTGGAGGAATTATCCACTATTGGAAAGACAAAAGAACGGTCTTCTTTCTTGCTGCGGTTTCTGTCTTGTCCGGAATATCTTTTGTCGTTATCACATCGATCATTATGCCTTCATTCTCTAACGAAGGTATTTACCCACATTTCCATTATTCAATCTTGGGAGAGAATGCGAAAGAAGCTATTATTCATATACTCTCGCACCCGGTTGATGCATTTCTAAACTTATTTATCAATCATAATCCAAACCCTGATTACAATTACATTAAGACGGAATTACATTTATTCGTACTTCTTTCTGGACTTCCCTTTTTGATTCGTTACCCTGGATTCCTTGTAATGTTGGTACCTATTTATGCTCAGAAACTGTACCATGACAATCCAATGATGTGGAGTATCGGAGTACAATACAGTATTGAGTTCGCGCCCATCCTGGCTATTGGTGTATTTCTTGCGATCGAAAAGATCAATTCAAAATGGTTGAGAATTTCTGCCGTAACCATTGTGCTCATCGGTGCAACCGCTGTAACTGTTCGCTCCATGGATAGCACGGTCATTTACACACGAAAAGATAACATCCGCTTTTACGATAAAGGACACTATAAAAGAGATTACAACATACTATCGGTTAGAGCTGCTATCAAAGCTATACCTGTTGATGCTGTTGTCTCGGCTCAATCTCCTTTTGTACCACATTTATCTTGGAGAGACAGAGTCTACACCTTCCCAATTATCAAGGATGCTGAATACATTTTAATATCCCCGAACGAAGGTCCATATCCATTAAATGATCAATCGTTTAAGATTAAATTGGACAGTTTGATCAATTCTGAACAGTGGGGCGTACTTAATGAACAGGATAGCGTATTCCTGCTTTTCAGAAAGTAAGTTGTTCAAAAGTCTTTAAAATTAGACCTTGACGCCTTTTTCTTTCTCACGGTGTAATCTTATTTTTGATAGACAAAACAAACAACATGAAATTCTTTATCGATACAGCGAATCTTGACGAGATCAGAGAGGCAAATGACCTAGGTATTCTTGACGGTGTTACCACAAACCCATCATTGATGGCAAAGGAAGGTATTACCGGAGAGGAGAATATTCTCAAGCATTACGTTGATATTTGCAACATTGTTGATGGACCAGTAAGTGCTGAAGTTATATCCACAGATTTTGACGGTATCGTGCGAGAAGGAGAACATTTGGCATCATTGCACCCGAATATTGTCGTGAAAGTGCCAATGATCGCCGAAGGAATTAAAGCAATCAAGTACTTTTCTCAGAAAGGAATTAAAACAAACTGTACATTGATCTTCTCTGCCGGGCAAGCATTGCTTGCAGCGAAGGCTGGAGCGACATACATCTCCCCTTTCTTGGGGCGTCTTGATGATATCTCAACAAACGGTCTGGATCTAATCGCACAGATCAGAGGGATTTATGATAATTACGCTTTTGATACAGAGATTCTGGCGGCTTCGGTGCGTCATCCAATGCATATTATTCACTGTGCGGAGATCGGTGCTGACGTGGCCACTGTTCCATTAAAAGCGATCCTAGCGTTACTGAATCACCCGTTAACGACATCTGGACTTGAGAAGTTCCTTGCCGATTACGCAAAAGGAAACAGCTAATAAG
>JBMSGX010000027.1:0-16423 GCA_049416285.1 Crocinitomicaceae bacterium
AATGATGTTAGTCCATTTCATTGCTGAATGTTTTTTGTAAATATTTAATTCCTTTTTCATTAGCCATTCCTCTTATCTGGAAGTTGATGAATTCTCTGAAAACGCTTTCAAATTTGAACTCCGGCCAAGGGAAAACGTCACCGTTAAGGATTATATCAGTGATTCCGACATAAATTCTGGCAACTACTTCGTTATCCAGATCTTCACGATAGATTCCTTCTTTTTTACCACGAGCAATGTTCTCACGAGTCATATTCAGTACAAAACCCCATTTGTGATCCTGCATGATCCGCCATGCCTCTGGGTAGAAACGTTTAAGGTCATAGAAAACAGCGGGATTAATGTTCCCGATATTTTCGATCACCTGTCTGCTCACACTGATAAGGTCATCAATAGCGTTTTCTGAATTCTGCTGACAGTTGACACATAGCGCTGTGTCCATTTCTAGCTTGAATTGAATGATCGAGTTTACAATATCTGTCTTGTCATTGAAGTATTTGTAAACCGTCTTTTTTGACATCCCAAGTTCTCTTGAGAGGTCATCCATGGTTACACTCTTTATGCCGTACTTCATATATACAGCAGAAGCGCGCTCCATTATTTCGAGTTTTTTCTCTTCCATGAGGCAAATGTATGAAGAAAAAAACGATGGAAACAAAAAACAACAAAAAAGTTTCCAAAGTATTTAGATATCTTCGTGCCGTGAGTGAGAAGATCGAAATATTTACGGATGGTTCAGCGAAGGGAAACCCTGGTCCGGGTGGTTATGGTGTGGTATTAAGGTTTAAGGGAAAGGAAAAAGAACTGTCCCAAGGATTTCGTTTAACGACAAACAACCGAATGGAGTTGTTGGCGATAATTGTGGCGTTAGAGTCCTTGAAAACGAATAAACATCCCGTTAAAATCTGTTCAGATTCTAAATACGTGATCGATTCGATCACGAAAGGATGGGTGTTTGGTTGGGTAAAGAAAAACTTCAAAGGCAAAAAGAATGTTGACCTATGGCAGCGTTATTTAAAACTACACCCCAAGTTTAAGCTGGAGTTTGAATGGGTCAAGGGACATGCTGGTCATCCTGAGAATGAACGATGTGATGAATTGGCGGTAAATGCAGCAGAAGGCAAGGAACTTTTGGTAGACACTGTGTTTGAGGCTGAAAACCCAGACCTTTAAGCTGTCTTATTCTCCTGTTTAATTAACGATTGGCACATCTTCACAAATGTGTAGATGATCGGATGGGGAATTTCTCTCGTTGAAGAGATCTGCGGACAGAACCCACAAGCAACAAAGAAATCATGATTTTTTGAGCTAATGATCTCGGGATCTTCAAATTGATTGTAGGCATCAATGTCAGCAATATCATCCTCTAATAATTGAATAAGCTGAGGGTACAGACTATATCTCGTTGAGGCCAATTCCGTTTTTGTATAGTTCTCGTAAAGTTGAATGAATGCTTTTGTTTGAGGGACGATCTCAATTTTCTGAAACACTTCACCTTCCACTAAGTTATCAGATATCAACTTCTCGTTATTTGGATTCAACTGGTACTTATTAATTAGCACTTCCACGAAAGACTTGAAGCTGTCACCTGTAATTAATGTTGGGATTCCCTTCCCGTATAATTCCTTGATCACGCCATGAAGGAAGAACCAGTTCTTTATTGGGCCGGGTGCCACAAAATAGCCGTCATATTGCTCAAACTGCTGAGGTCTAAACTTGAGGATTTCCGATGGTTTGATCCAATAATAACTAACTTCTACTTCTAGAAAGTTGCCCGCATGATCTAAAGCGAGATTGGTCGCGTGATGCGAATTGTAGGTGAAGTTGTAATCACCGATGATCGCTATTTTAAGGCTTTGGCTCATAATGCCGTGTCCCAGAGTTTACCTCCTGAACCAGCCCTTGAAAGTTGCGTTCTGAATGGCTATCGAATCTAACCCATCTTGCGTATAAACGTAACAATTGAAGTTACATGTGAAGAGGTTAAAATCTCCGTTTTCTCCTGATTCCTGTTTAACGTTTACAAACTCAACATCCTGGAAGTTAGGACTGTTTTGCTTTGATGCGTACTGCGTTCCGTTGCCGTCACTATAGCGAACTACGAACCCTGAAGTACCGTTATCTGAATAAGACGGTAACTGATTAGTTGGGCTTGAATAAAAGTTGTTGAATTCAGGAAGAGTTGGACGTGTCTCACCATTAGAAGCATCCCAGAAAACACTACCAAGCCCTACACTTACTGAGCGAAGCAAAGTTGGTGAGCTCATCGTAGAGAAATAAACTGCAGTTGAGTTTACTTGTTGCTGAGAGATGTAGAGATCAGCAGAGCTACTATTCAAATAGTCGTTGACATTTTCTGTCAATTCAACCGTTGATCCGGCAACATTTCCGATGAAATGAGCATCTAATTCAACCTGTGGAACAGGAGCCGGAATTACTTCGTGGTCAATACACGATGTAAGCAGCAGTCCAGCAGCGCCTAACAAAAACAATCCTTTTTTCAACATAATTTCAAATTTGTAGGATAACGTCTTTAGCTTAATAACGTTAGCAGTCTACTAAATTACGAAAAAACATCCAAAAGGTTGCTTGGCGAAACTGATGATTTTATCTAGGCGCGTATCTCTCTGATAGATTCAATGTCTTCAATGAACATTAAGTCGATATTCGTATTCTCAAGATCTGCGAATAATCCTCTGTATAATGTTGTGCCTGCCTCCATGATAACAGATTCTATCTTCTCGTAAATATCAAGCCCTGAGTTGTTTCTCTGCAACTGGTTAAGAATAGCGTTTAGCTGAGTGGAATTGATCACCAATTCTGTTGGGTAACTAAGAAACCCTTGCTGAATTGTTCCTTTAACGCTAACTTCAGGATCACCTGATTCGAAAATCACTTGCTCTACTTCTAAAATTTGGTCTTTTGTGCTCATAACGTTCAATGTTTGATACAAATATTCAGCACAACAACGTAAAGTATTTACGATATAAAATATTTATGATTTTTTTCTGTAAAAAAGGCAGAGCCGAAAACAATTCCTTAATTTCAAGGCTCACAATTCGACAGCATGAAATACAATAGAATCGACAAAAAGCTCTACGAAGAAAACAGAAAGAACTTCATCGCTCATATGGATGGAAGATCTCTTGCGGTTTTTAATTCAAATGATATTTATCCTATTAGCGCGGATAGTACATTCCCATTTCAGCAGCATAGAGACATATTATTTCTCTCTGGAGTTGACCAAGAGGAAAGCATCTTGGTAATTTCTCCAAATGCATCTAATCCTGAGCATCGAGAAGTTTTGTTTTTGCGTGAAACGAACGAGCACATTGCAATTTGGGAAGGTGAGAAGTTAACGAAGGAGTCGGCATTTGAGGTGAGTGGAATTAAAACTGTTTACTGGTTACAGGATTTTGACCGAGTATTTAAACAGTTGATGTCAGAAGTTGATTCGATCTATTTAAACACCAATGAGCATCTAAGAGCAGATACAACTGTTCAGACTCGTGAAGACCGATTCATTGAAAAAGTGAAGCAGGATTATCCCGCTCATCAGGTAAGAAGGAGTGCTCCAGTCATGCACCAGTTGAGGGCTATTAAGAATGATATTGAGATCCAGCTCATGCAAACCGCTTGTGATATTACAAAAGCTGGGATTGAGCGGGTACTCGGTTTTATCAAGCCGGATGTTTGGGAGTATGAGATCGAGGCTGAATTGATTCATGAATTTATTCGTAGAAGATCAAAAGGTTTTGCTTACACACCGATCATCGCATCAGGTCATAATGCGTGTGTCTTGCATTACATTGAAAACAACACGCAATGTAAAGACGGTGAGGTGATCTTGATGGACGTCGGCGCAGAATATGCGAATTACGCCTCAGATCTAACACGATGCTTTCCTGTAAACGGTCGTTTTACACAGCGACAAAAAGACGTTTACAATGCTGTGTTACATGTTAAAAATGAAGCGCAGAAACTGCTTACACCTGGAATTACATTGCCGGACTATCATGTAGAAGTCGGTAAGATCATGGAAGGAGAATTGTTAAAGTTAAAATTGATCGATCAGACCGATATTAAGAACCAGGATCCTAAATGGCCGGCATATAAGAAATACTTCATGCACGGTACATCGCATTATATCGGACTGGATACGCATGACGTTGGCCCTTGGAACGAACCGATCAAAGAAGGTATGGTGTTTACATGTGAACCAGGGATCTATATTCCGGATGAAAATTTAGGAATCAGATTAGAAGACGATCTGGTAGTGCAAAGCTCAGGAGAACCGCTAAATCTAATGGGTGAAATTCCTATTGAAGCAGATCATATTGAAGAGATAATGAATAGCTAGCGATTGCTGCTATGAAAAACGTACTCTTACTTCACGGTTATCTAGAATCAAAAGAAATCTGGAAAGATTTAGCCGAACGACTAAAGTTCAATGTAATTACGTTGGACCTTCTAGGACATGGAGCTAACCCTCGAGCTAACTTTTCGACCATCTCGGAAATGGCTCAGGATGTTGTGTCCAAACTGAGGGATCAAAACATTCACTCATACAGTGTTGTTGGTCATTCAATGGGAGGATATGTAGCTTTGGAGTTATTCGAGAAGGATGAGAATTGTGAAGAAGTTGTACTACTGAACTCTAATTTTTGGGAAGATTCCGATGAGAAGAAGCAAGATCGGTTGAGAGTGATCGATGCTGTTAATCACAATAAGCAGCGTTTTGTAAAAGAAGTTATTCCCAACCTTTTCGCGAATCCATTGAATTATCAGGTAGTAATAGATGCGTTAATTAAAAGCGCCAGTCAGATGACCGAGGAAGGAATAGGAAATGCTTCACTCGCGATGCGTAATCGAGAGGATAAGACTTTCTTACTGAAATCTAATCCTGATAAAGTATTTGTTATCCAAGGTGTCGATGATCCGGTAATGCCCTTGAAAACAATGCTATCCAAGATTCCTCAGAAAGTTCGTTTGGAGCAATTACCGGGAGGACACATGAGTTGGTGTGA
Organism: Crocinitomicaceae bacterium; assembly: GCA_049416285.1. Classification (GTDB taxonomy): domain Bacteria; phylum Bacteroidota; class Bacteroidia; order Flavobacteriales_D; family Crocinitomicaceae; genus UBA4466. The sequence continues at coordinate 5,028 of JBMSGX010000027.1, forward strand.
ATCCCAACTGCAATTAGTTGGTCTATTGAACGACTTTTTAGCGGTTTAATTTCCGTTGTCGTTAAAGATCCAAATAAGCTGTACGTTGTTTTGTAGAGTTGTGTTCATATGTGTTCAGTTTGAGTTTACCATACTAATCTAAAGGATAAAGGAGTTGAAATATTTAAAAAACCTTGAATCGTAAAGATCATTGAGTCAGATGCATAATTTTCAAAACAAAGCGAGATAAGTCTTATTTCAGGTGTGCTCAGTTTGAGCCTCTGTTAAGAGTATAATTGTATCTTGTATTGTAAGACAACCAAAAACCTACATTATGAAATTAAAAGCACTTATAGTTGACGACGAGGAGTTTGCAAGAAAGAACCTTGCAATGTTGTTGGATGAGAATTGCCCTGAAATTGAGGTGATCGGAGAAGCGAGTCGTAAAGAGCAGGCGAAGGCGATCATTGAATCGAGTAATCCTGATGTAGTGTTTTTAGATATCAGAATGCCATCCGGAGCTGAGGGCTTTGAGTTGCTTGAAGAGATCGAAAACAAGAATTTCCTTGTGGTCTTCGTAACCGCATTTAAGGATTATGCGATCAGAGCTTTCAACGCAAGTGCGGTCTATTACATTCTGAAACCGGTAGACATTGATGAATTGAGAACAGCAGTTGAGCGATTAGTAGAAGCGAAATCTGTTTTTAGTGATGATCCAAGTAATTATAAGACCTACTTCGAATCATTGAAGGAGCTCTCGTCAAATCTTTTGAGGCAGAAGCCGAGCAATAGAATCGCGATTAGTCATACGAAAGGGCTTAAGATCATTGAAGATGATACCATCTCAAGACTCGAAGCGAGTGGAAATTGTACAATGCTTTATTTTACGGATGGCACTAGATATCTGGATACACGAACGCTCAAGGTCTATGAAAATTTACTCGATCCGGCCAAGTTTAGTCGTATTCACAAGTCACACATTATAAATATCGAATTGCTTTCGGAGTACATTAATGAAGATGGTCATTTTGCTGTATTGAAGGATTCAACCCGAGTTCCGATAGCAAGAAACAGGGTTTCCGAATTTGTAAAATCTTTAAAAGAGGCTTAATGTCACAGTTCAGGCTTGCGTTACTGATTCTTTACATATTTAGTGCGCAGTTCTTATTCGCTCAGCGGTATTCATTTGTTCAGTACAGCACTGAAGAAGGTCTTCCGCAATCCCAGGTAACATCCATTTGTCAGGATGATAAAGGGTATTTATGGGTATCTACACTGGGAGGGTTAGCGAAGTTCAACGGGGATAAATTTTCGACGTATTCAACGGATAACGGGCTGTTGAACAATCGCGTTTCAACAGTGGCTTTTTTCGACGATCGCATCTGGGTGGGACATGACGGAGGACTTACCATAATTCATAACGAGACTTTCAAAAGAATTGCTTTCGAGGGTGAGGATAAATCCCGAAACGTTTCGAAGATCTTAAAATTTAAAGATCGAATTGTAATTTGCTCAAACGGGGCTGGACTTTTTGAATTGAAAGGTGATAAGCTTAACAAAATAGATTTGGATCAAGGGTTTCTCCGTGTGCGAGATGCCCAGGTGATTGGTGACGAGGTTTATTTCGCTACAAAAAATGGACTCCTCACATCCCGAGATTTATCAACCTTTGATTTGAATCCATCGCTTGATTCAATCAGTTTATCCGGGATTCGTTCAAATGAACATTTAATTATTGCTTCTTCCTACTCTGAGGGATTGTACGTAAAACATCATGATGACAAAGAATGGGAAAGATTCTCCCCAGAAGAAATAGGCATAACCGTTACGGGTTGCATGTTGGATGAAGAGAATAATATTTGGCTCAGCTCGCAGTCCGGGATCCAGTTACGAGAACATGATGGTATCGTTCGAACTTATGATGAGAGCAACGGTCTTCCTGTGAATATGATCAGTTGTTTCTATGAGGATAGAGACGGATACGTTTGGATTGGTTCACAAGGTAAAGGCTTGTTCAGGTTCCCGGGCACGAAATTTGAATATTACGATAAATCAACAGGGTTGCCAACTGATCTGTTCCTGGGTGGATTTCAAAAGGCAAACGGAGATTATTATCTCGGAACCTATTCCAAAGGCTTGATCGTACGATCTCCAAATGGAAATGTTAAGCAGGTTAATACGGGAAGATATTATATCTGGGCGTCATTAGAAAGTGTGAATGGCAGTGATTGGTTTTCGACGGAAGCTTCATTGATCGAGTTGAACAAAAACGGTAAGGTTGTAGAATACGATCAGGCTTCAGGAATCCCTGGGACAAAAATTACAGCATTGTACAAGGCTGGACCTAATACCATGTATATTGGTGGAAATGAAGGTGTCTCCGTTTATGACAATGGTGTATTTACCAAACTTGGTCCAATTGATTTGGATGCCATGGGTACGGTGCGTGATTTCGAGGAATATCAAGGGAAAATATACTGTACATCCAACCTCGGATTGTTTGTTTCCGAAAATCAAAAGGACTTTTATCTCTACAAGGATTTTAATTCTGTAGTGTACAACATCGAGAAGGATGAAATTGGAAACCTCTGGCTTGGAACTGAAGAGGGATTGTATCGTATTCGAGATGAAAAGATCGAACGAATTGACTTGCTTGATGATCCAGCTTCGAACTATATCAATTTTATCAACTATAGAGATGAAGAACTGTTTATAGGGAGTAATAACGGGCTGTTTGTAGTGCAGGGGTTAGGACTCGAAAAACCAAAGATCCATCGTTTTGGAAGAGGGGACGGTTTAGTTGAGTTGGAAACGAACTTGAATTCGGGGTTCTTTGATAGAAAAGGACATTTTTGGTTCGGTACTGCGGCTGGTTTGGTTTGCTTTTACCCTGAAAAAATGGAATTCAAGGAGACTAAGCCACAGATCAATTTAATGAAGCTGCTGATCAACTATCAAGAGTTCGACTACAAGCAATATGCATCTGAATTTAACAGACAAGGGCTGCCAACCGATCTTAGTTTGCCCTATTCCAAGAATAACTTATTGTTTCAAATTGATGGGATTTCGTTGGTGAATCACGGTGGGCTCTCTTATCAATTCCTACTGAGCGGTTTGAATGATCAATGGTCACCGCTTACGAGTAATTCAGTCATTTCATTCGCAAATTTACCCGCGGGCAACTATATTTTGAAAGTACGCTCCGTAGATATCGATGGAAGAAAATCCAGGATCATATCCTTTCCATTTGAGATCAGAGAAGCTTTTTACAGAACATGGTGGTTTGCAATTTTATGCGTGTTTGGAGTTTCAATGATGGCACTGCTTGGATTCAGGTTACGTTTGAAAAGGATCAAAGAAAAGAATCAGCGTGAAAGTTTGGGTTACAAGGCAAGATTGCTTGCGCTTGAACAAAAGTCAATGAACGCGAGTATGAACCGTCATTTCATTTTCAACGCACTGAACAGTATTCAGTATTTCATAAATACGCAAGATCGCAAGTCAGCCAATAAGTATCTGACTGATTTTGCAAAGCTGATCAGGATGAATCTGGATGCAGTGAACAATGAAGGCAATGCGATCAGTTTGGAAGAGGAATTAAACCGCATGGAGCTCTACCTATCATTAGAATCGATGAGGTTTAAGGATAAGTTCGAATACAAGGTTGAAGTGATCGATGTGGACCCTGAATCAGTAGTGATCCCTGCGATGCTGATGCAACCGTTTATTGAGAATTCGATCATTCATGGCATTCTTCCAAACGAAGAACGTAAAGGGTTAATAAACATCAGACTGGAAAGAAAGGGGGAGTACTTGCACATCTCCATAATTGATAATGGAATTGGTGTGGAGCACAGTATTCAGAAAAAGAGTTCCTTCGAAGGAGATCATCGCTCTCAAGGAATGGAAATCACCTCTAAGCGTATTGAACTGATCAAGAAACTTTCTGATTTTGATATAACGCTTGAGGGGCCTGAAGAAATCTACGATGAAAACCGTTCAATCAATGGAACACGCGTTTTAATCAAAATGAAACTTCTCGATTTTGATTATTAACCATCTTGACGTATATTTGATTGTGTAGCAACGTGGAAATGAAAAAAGTAATTATCATAGGATTAGTATTTGCCGGATTCGGACTAGCATCTTGTTCGAAGCAGCAAATCGCTCCTGTTTCTCAGGAGACTGGTGATGTGCCAGTGTGGACGAAGGCATTGAATGATGAGGACGAAGACGATAATACGAAGCCTCCTACAGGGGACGATGGAAACGAGATCACGGATCCAAACAATGATCCTGACGGAAACAAAAAATAATTGATCTTAATACAGTGAAGGCCCTGTCAATTTGGACAGGGCTTTTTTTATACCTCTGAGTCAATAAAATATACACTTCAAATCTTTCTTAAAAAATTCGCCTTTCTAATGTTTATCTTGTTTCTATAAACGAAGCTAAGCTAAAAAGTATACATGTCCAGTAAGGTAAATAATGCACTGTTTGAGCTTATAAAGTCGCTCTCGAAATCAGAGAAGCGTTACTTTAAGCTTTACTCATCGCGCCATACGATAGGACAGGAAAATAACTACATCAGGCTCTTTGATTACATAGAACAGCTGGAAGGATATGATGAGGATAAGTTGTTTGCGGATTTCAGAGGAGAGGCATTTTTAAATAGGTTTTCTATCACTAAAAAACGACTGTATGATCATATACTAAGTGCACTTGATGCTTATCATGCAGGAAACTCATTGGAGGCACAATTATTCAAGCAGCTCCATGCATTTGATATTCTATATGAGAAAGCACTTTATAATCAGTGTAGAAGAGCACTCTCGAGTGCAGAGAAATTAGCCGACAAAAATGGATGCAAAGAAATATTGCTGATCATTCAGAGTAAAAAGAAAAAGCTTTTAGAGACGTTGGGTGCGGATGCGGTGAAAGATGGTGATATCAAAGAAATATCGGAAAAGATCAACAGTATAATTGGTGGGTTGAAAATTCAGGATGAACTATGGTCTTCGAAGTCCCGCTTATTCATGCGTTTATCCGAGAAAGGAGTTGCTCGTTCTGTAGAGGAAATAGCGGCGTATGAGAATTTGCTTGGAGAATTATTGGATCTAGATCAAAGCCTAATGGATGATGAGGTCAAGTTCCTTTACAATCATACGGTGGCCGCTTACTATTTTGCGATTGGTGTTTTTGCAACTTCATTCAGTTGGATCGAGGAAAATATAGAGCTCATTGAAAAGAGTTCTGTAAAGGGTCAGATTCCAATTAACCGAAAGATATCATTACTTACAAATGCGATATACCTCGCGGATAAATTAGGCGAACATAAACGTTCAGTTGAGCTGCTTGGAAAGTTGAAGTTGCTCGCGAACATTTCAGACCTTAATGAAGACCTTGAGATCAAGCTATTCTCAAGTATTTCTAGTATTGAATTGAGTTTGAATATTTCAAAAGGAGATTTTGATTCTGCACATACTTTAGTGCAGGAAATCGGATCTGGTTTGGATAGATTTGATGGCAAAATCACGGTGAACCGCAAGGCTTATTTGGCGTTTAAGCTCGCTGTCGTGCAGATCGGGTCCGGTAATTTTTCAGAAGCATTGAAATGGATCAATTGTATCCTTAATGATTCGAAATTGGATAAGACGGAGGATATTTACGGATTCACATTACTTCTCGATCTGCTTGTTCACATTGAATTGAATCATGACGAATTATTGCCGTATTCATTGAAGAGTGTACAGCGTTTTTTCAAGACAAGAAACCGCATGTACTCGTTTGAGACAGTGCTCTTGAAGTTCATTTCAAAACTAATCCGTTGTAAGGACCGATTTGAGGCCGAAGAGATCTGGGGAGAACTTTATCAAGAACTCAGTAAAGTAACCGATGAAAGTGCTTTTGAAAGTGTAGCTCTGGAATACTTCGATTTCAAAGCGTGGGCAGAATCCAAGCTAAAAGGAAAACCCTTTAAAGCGATCATTCGTGAAAATTACCAAAGTGGAATGCTCTCAGCTTCCTAATTTACTCTTCACTCTTAAAGTGATTCCATCCTTGAGCTGCAAGCTCAATAGCTGAGCCGTTTTTGTCGATGAAATAGATGCCGTCCTTTTCATTTGTCATGTGACCGATCACTGTCATGTGCGGATTCCCTTTGATCTTATCGAAATCTTCTTGTGAAACAGTGAAAAGCAGTTCATAATCCTCGCCACCGTTCAAAGCACAAATGCTCGGATCAAGATTAAAATCCAAAGCGGTCATAGATGTTTTTGCATCGATAGGAATTTTTTCATCGTATACATGACAGCCAACCTTGCTTTGCTTGCAAATATGCATGATCTCAGATGCTAAGCCGTCTGAGATATCGATCATTGATGTGGGTTTTACATCAAGCTCTTTTAGATATTTAACCACGTCAACACGCGCTTCCGGTTTCAATTGTCTTTGAATAATGTAATCGTGTCCATCAAGGTCCGGCTGAATATTTGGATTCGACTTATATACCTCCTTTTCTCTTTCCAAAACTTGCAACCCAAGATACGCACCTCCCAGATCACCCGTAGCAACCAACAGATCAAATTCATTGGCACCACTTCTGTAGACAACATCCGCTTTATTTGCAGAACCGATAGCAGTGATACTGATCATAAGGCCCGAATAAGATGACGTAGTGTCACCGCCAACAAGGTCTACGTTGTAAGCGTCGCACGCTATGCGAATTCCTTCATACAGTTCTTCGAGTGCCTCTAATGGAAATCTGTTACTTACGGCAATAGAAACAGTGATCTGTTCTGCAGTTCCGTTCATGGCACAAATATCTGATACATTGGAAGCAACCGCCTTATATCCCAAATGTTTTAGTGGTGCGTACATCAGGTTGAAGTGGATTCCCTCTACCAACATATCCGTGGAAACAAGTTTTACTTTGTCCCCAGCTTCGATTACTGCGCAGTCATCCCCAACACCGTGAATTGAGCTTGAATTCTTTAGTTCGAATTTTTCTGTGAGCCTATCGATAAGCCCGAATTCACCTAGCTCCTCAAGTTCAGTTCTTTTATCACTCATAACACTGGAATTTTGTGCAAATCTAGGGATTCTTTGTTGATTGACGACTTATTTGAATAGCCCATGATATCTTCATTGTGATGCGTAATTTGAAATATGGAATCTAAGTTTCGATAAATAGGGCTCAATCCTTTGGCATATCCTTTGTCTGCTCCCGTGTAAATGTTACTTTTGTAAACTCGTTTAACGAGGAGTTTCCCTATGTGGATGACCGTTTCAAATATAATCCTGCGTAACAGGCTCGTGATCATTGCGATACTGTCATTGTTAACCGTATTTTTCGGTTACAAGGCGGTAACCGGGATGCAGTTGGATAATCGCTATGGAATTCTACTTCCAAACGATGCGAAGGAAAAGATCGATTATGAGAAGTTTAAAGATCTTTTTGGGGAAGACGGAGGAACATTAGCCATCGCAATCCAAACGGATTCACTTTACACAGAATCAAAGCTAAAAGCTTGGAAAGAATTGGGAGACTCGATCCTGAAAATGGACGGTGTTGAGTCAGTTGTTTCAGAGGCAACACTGGTTACGATCACGAACAATGTTGAGAAACAGAAATTTGAAGCGCACCGTGTTTTCTCAGATACTAGTTTTCAGGAAAAGTCGGTCGATTCCATCAAGAGTGAGATAAGAAGTAATCCATTCTACAAAGGGCTGCTTTATAACGATACATCCAATGTGTCGATGATGATGATCGCAATTGCGCCCGACGTTTTCAGAGATCTGAAGCGTTCGGAAGTTGTGCTACAGATGGAAGATCTTGCACGGTCCTATTCTGATGAGTTGGGAAAACCGCGTTTTGCGGGTATGCCGCACATGCGCGTCATTGTTGGTAAAAGGATCATCGAGGAAATGTACATATTCATTGCGCTCTTGTTCTTGGTAACTTCAGCGTTGATCTACATGTTTTTCCGTTCAATTCAGGTAGTGTTGATCTGTAATTTGATCGTTGCTGTAGCGGTGACTTGGTCAATGGGAATGATCGCAACGTTAGGTTATGAAATGACCATTGTAATGGCATTGATCCCGCCGCTGATGATCGTTATTGCGGTTCCAAACTGTATCTTCTTGCTTACGAAATTCCACCAGGAGATAAGGGAACATGGGAATAAGGTACTTGCATTGTCCCGTGTGATCAAGAAGATCGGAACAGCAATTTTTCTTACAAATTTCACGACATCACTTGGATTCCTCACGTTCGTGACAACGAATTCAGATAAGTTAATGGAGTTTGGGATTACTGCTTCCGTGAATATTATTCTGATCTATTTCATCTCAATTACGACATTACCAATCGTTCTATCGTTATCAAATCCGCCTAAGCATAAGCACTTGAAGCATCTTGAAAGAAAGCTGGCGGTTGGTTTGTTAGATGGACTGATCCATATCACGGTTAATCACAGGAAGTGGGTGTATATCATGACAATTGCGGTTCTGGTATTCAGCTTTGCGGGAATGATGCAGATCGATGCTTCCGGAAATCTTTCCGGTGACCTACCCGAAGATCACCCGATCAAAAAAGACCTTTATTTCTTCCAGGATCATTTTGGCGGATCTATTCCGTTTGAAGTGTTGATTACCTACAAAGAGCCAAGTAGGATTGCGAAGAAGCAAACACTCGAAGGCGTTGATCAGATCCAACAGATTCTGGATGCGGACCCATTGTTTGCCGAGCAGATATCTTATGTCGATATGTTGAAAGCCGCGAACATGGCTTATTTCAACAATGACAGTTCACAGTATCGTTTGGTGACAAAGAAAAGGACGTTAAGTCGTTTAAAGAGGTATATGGATAGCTCATTAATTACCAATTCAACGGGAGTTGGAGCTAAAATGACCGAGCTTCTGGATACAGCAAACAGAATTCTGCGTATTCGAACTCAGATGAAGGATATTGGGTCTTATGACGTGATTCAGCGCAGAGATTCCTTGTACAAACAGATCGATGACATATTGAATCCAGACAAGCCGGCTATCGAGCGCTACTATGCGGAATATAAAGACAGTAGCCGCACGGAATACGTGGATTCGATTCTTCTTACATACAGCAATGTGACAAACGCACTGGCCGAGAGTTACATCACTTCTGAGGATGAGCGCATGGAATATTACGAGGACTGGGAAGCATTCATCGGTAAATACAGAAAGGATAAAGATTTCGATGCAAACCTAAGAGCAGCGATCGACCTGGAATATTATGATGTGAAGCTTACAGGAATATCTATTGTAGCTTCAGAGGGCACGAATTATCTTGTATTCAATCTATTTACGAGTTTGTTATTTGCTATTCTGGCAATCTCAATATTGATGGCGATCCTGTTCAGATCAGCTCGAATGGTTTTGATCTCATTGATACCTAACCTCATTCCGTTGTTATTTACTGCGGGAGTAATGGGATGGACGGGTATACCATTGAAGCCCTCGACATTACTTGTGTTCAGTATTGCCTTTGGTATTTCTATTGACGACACCATTCATTATCTGGCAAAGTATCGACAAGAGCTGAAGACGAAAAAATGGGATTTGAAGCAGTGCGTATTGATGGCGATTCGCGAAGCTGGATTAGGGATGTTCTATACATCGATCGTGCTCTTCTGTGGATTCTCTATGTTCATGTTCTCTCAATTTGGAGGTACACAGGCGTTAGGAATGCTCGTTTCATTAACCTTACTCGTAGCAATGGTGACCAATTTGGTAATCTTGCCTACGCTTTTACTCTCTTTGGAAAGAAGACTCATTACAAAATCATTTGAAGAACCATATTTTGATGCCTATGCGGAAAGTATGGATATAGACTGGGAGCATATGGATCTTGAAGAAGATGGTCCGGAGCAACCGGAAACTATTACTGAGTAGTTAGATGAACGAATTAGCACCCTACATTGAGCGTATTGAGAAGGAATTGGGTCAGATTGACTTCCCTCAAGACCCCAAAAAATTATATGATCCATTACGTTACTTCCTTAAAATAGGAGGAAAGCGCATTCGACCCGCTCTGGTAATTCTGGGTCAAAAGTTATTTGATGCGAATGCGAAAGAAGCATATGCTCAGGCATTGGCAATTGAGATCTTCCATAACTTCACGCTGATCCACGACGATATAATGGACAATGCACCTTTGAGAAGAGGTCAGCAAACAGTGCATGAAAAATGGAATGCCAACATAGGGATACTTTCAGGTGATGCGCTGTTGATCAAAGCCTATCAAAAATTGGCTGAAGGAGCAGGTGAACATCTTGCTTCACTATTAGAAGTGTTCAATACGACAGCCCTTGAGGTTTGTGAAGGACAGCAGATGGATATGGACTTCGAAGAACGTATTGATGTAACAATAAGCGAGTATATCGAAATGATTCGCTTGAAAACATCAGTTCTCCTTGGAGGAGCGTTAGAAATTGGAGCGATTATGACGGATGCTTCAGATTCAGACCGTAAAGCATTAAGAGAATTTGGAGAGAACATTGGTATTGCCTTTCAGATCAAAGATGACATATTGGACCTTTATGCTGACCCTGATAAGTTTGGTAAGCAGGTAGGAGGAGATGTTATTGCCAATAAAAAGACGATACTTTTCTTATCAGCTAATTCTGTTGCTACCGGACCGCAAAGGGAGATCTTGAGTCAGTTGCTGAAGGAAACAAATGTGGAGCTGAAATTAAGTAGGACAAGAGAGTTGTTTGATCATTTGAATGTTCGCGTAATGTGTCAGGAGCGAATGGACGATCACTACAAGCGTGCAATGACTGCTTTAGATACCATTGATGTTCCAGGTGAAAACAAGAAAGCGCTCGTTTCACTGGCGCAATACCTTATCGAACGCGATCTGTAATGGCTGGGAGACTACTTCTGGCAATCTTATTTCTTTCAAATGCCGTTACGGCACAAAACGACTCCCTTCAACTATCGGAATTTGGAGAAGATTTTCTGTGGGGTGCAGCTTGTGCAGCCTATCAGGTAGAAGGTGCCTGGGATGAAGACGGAAAAGGCCCCTCGGTTTGGGATGAATTCACACATACAAAAGGAAAAGTCCATGATGGATCTAACGGAGATGTCGCTACCGATTTTTACCACCGCTACAAAGATGATATTGCCTATGCCAAGGAGATGAATCTCGATGTATTCAGATTCTCGCTTTCTTGGTCGCGCATCTTTCCAACGGGTGTGGATTCTATCAATCAAAAAGGAGTAGAGTTTTATCACAATGTGATCGATGAGTGTATCGCACAGGGATTAGAGCCATGGGTGACCTTATATCACTGGGACTTGCCATTGGCACTTGAAGAGAAAGGAGGGTGGACTGATCGTATGATCCTCAATGCCTTTGATCAATACGTAACATTTTG
>JBMSGX010000028.1:0-15784 GCA_049416285.1 Crocinitomicaceae bacterium
TTTGTATCTTCAAATCATGTCACGCAGAAAAAAGTCTTCTTTTAAGATCTGGCCACTGGTTACACTCACATTACTCTGTGTAATACTTGCATTGGTCTACTTTCAGCGACATGAGATCAAACCGATAACAACAATAACTTCACCTCCTCATCCATTTATTAGTCACGGCCTAGATGTCAGTCATCATCAGGGAAAAATAAACTGGCCAGAAGTGATCGATTCGTTTGACTCGATAACACCATTCGTTTATTGTAAGGCTACAGAGGGCGAAACACACATCGATACTAGATTCAGGGAGAACCGATCTGCACTGAAAGCGCTAAATGTGAAACATGGTGCCTATCACTTTTTTCAACCAAATGCTGATGCATTGAGGCAAGCATCCCACTTCCTTGCGCATTACGATTTTGAGCAAAGTGATTTACCACCCGTATTGGACTATGAAATTGAACCTGAAAACAAAGAAGATCAAATTATAAAGATCCTTGCCTGGTTGAAATATGTAGAGAACATAACAGGCAAAAAACCGCTCATTTACACTTCATACAACCTATATATCAACTGGCTTTCAAAAGCTTTACCTGATTATAATTTCTGGGTAGCGAACTACAGTGACAAAGCATATCGTTTTCAGCAAGACAATATCATGCACTGGCAATACAGTGAAAAAGGAGTTATTAGGGGAATTAACGGTTACGTTGACCTTAACTACTCTAAAATAGAGTTCTGATTACATCCCTTCGATCACGAAATCTGTACGTCTATTCTTCGCACGGTTTGAAGCACTTGTATTTGGCAATTTAGGTTCTGTTTCACCATAACCCTTCGCTTTCAACCTAGAAGATTTTACTCCTTGACTCACCAAATATTCCTTCACACCTTTCGCACGATTGTCAGAAAGCGTCATGTTCTTCGCATCGTCACCAACATCATCCGTGTGACCTTGGATCAATACTGATATGGTTGGATTCTCCTGCAGGAATCGAGCGAATCCTTTCAAAATGAATTTAGAACGCTGATTCAATTCGTAAGAGTTAGTCGCGTAAAGAATATCATTTATCGTGTAGGCCTCACCCACTTTCAACTCCTTGACGTTAAGCTCAGTTCCTTCGATCTTTACATTCTTCGGATCCTTTTTCATTTCTTTGATCTCTTCCTTGGCAATCACCTTGGAGTCAAAGGCACTCCCCTCCTTCTTCACAGTCACCATTACATCCTGAGGCTTACTTGTCTTGACGATCGCGGCAAATTTGCCATCATCTCCATTTACCTTCACCTCAGTCACTTCTTCTGACCCTTCATAGGCTATCTCAATTGTTGCATCTTTTACAGGCTCTCCGTTCTCATCTTTCAGATCACCCTTCACGATTGCTACAGATTGTGGACGTGCTTCTTCGTACAACTCGAAAGAGTAAATATTCCAATCTCCTCTTTCACTTGATGAATAGTATGCAATCTCCCCATCAATCGATACAAAGATTCCCAATTCATCCGCTTCTGAATTGATCGGATACCCGATATTCTTAGGTTCTGTCCATTTACCGTTCTCATCTTGACGGATGTAGAAAATATCTAACCCTCCAACACCTTTTCTTGTATCACTTACCTGAGAAACAAAATACAGAGTCTCACTATCCTGATGCAGGAATGGTGACTTATCCTTTCCATCCGTATTCACGTGATCAAAGGGCACTGCTTCGCCCCAAGAACCGTCGGCTTTTCTCTTTGCTACAAAGATGTCATTATTTCTTGTTGTTGGTCGGTATGCAGTGTAGTACAACGTCTTACCGTCAGCAGAAAGTGAAGGCTGACCTTCCCAACCATCCGGCGAATTGATCGCTGGACCTAAATTGATAAAAGGTGTCCAATGGATCTTCCCATCATCACCTGTTTGATACGTTGTCGAATAGAGGTCACAGTTTTTATACTTCTGCTGTCCGTAGCTTGTATTTACAAGCTCCGTCTTACAAGCGCAAAAGATCATCTCTTTATTATCCACCGCCAACGTTGCTGCACCGTAACTTTCTACACTACCATCATTAAAAGGTGCCAACTCCGGGTTACCATTATCGAATAACGACTTAATATCCGGTCGTTTTGAAAAGAAGAATTCTTCACGAATATTTCCACTTTTAAAGATCTGCCCGTCACCAAGCGTATTACGATCCACTACCCTCGTGTAATACATCACTTCATTGTCAGGAGAGATCATTGGAAAATACTCATGTGTCAATGAACTAACGTTCGGTACAATGCTTGGTTCGAATGGAACCTCTTCTGTTTTGATCTTGTTTTCATGCTCTAGATCAGCAAGAACCTCTTTGACATCAGACTCTTTCTTTGCAAAATCATCCGGGTAACGCTTCACATCACTGCTCTTGAAGGCCAGGAATTGTTTGAACCACTTAATAGCTGCTGGCTTGTCTTGTTGCGTATAATTAATCACACCTAGCAAATAATAACAGTCGGCATGATAATCAGGACAACGCTCTATTGTTTCCAAAAACATTTCTTCAGCCTTTTTAAAGTTCTTGTCACCTAGCATTGGGTTTGGCTGTGTCTTGTAGTACTCAAGCGCACTGTTGTAAGCAAACATCCCAAACTCAAAATAGGCCATGGCATTGTCCTCGGCCATTTCAATTGCTTCTTTGAACTTACCGACTGCAGATGGTGTATCCTTTGCCTCTCGTGCGGCATCAATAAGTTTTACTACTTTTTTCGACGGTGGCAGACAACGTTCATCCTCAACCTGAGCTACCGCGAATACAGGAATCATCGATAATAAGAGAAGGTAATTTTTCACCATTCAATTTCAATTTAGTTCGTTGTATAGGTCAGAGCAAATTCCATACCCAAATAATTATATCGTTAAAACGTGCTAAAGGTTACAATGCAACAAGGATTAGTACCGCTCATGTAAAACTTCGTTCAATTTGTCTTTGAATTTGTACTTTTAACGCTCTTGAATAAAAAAATGAAACCATGAAAATCTCTTCATTATTACTCTTATTGTTATTTACTTCTCCTCTGCTGGCACAGAAAAAGAAGAACACAACAACAGAATCAAATAAAATAGAAGCATCAACTGTTTCTAGCCTTAGCTTCAGACTTGTTGGTCCCGCTCTAACATCCGGAAGGATAGCTGATTTGGCCGTGCACCCGGACAATGAAAATGTTTGGTTTGTAGCAGCAGCATCTGGTGGTGTTTGGAAAACTGAGAACCACGGAACAACTTTCTCACCGATCTTTGATAATTACGGATCATTCTCTATTGGTTGTATCGAGCTAGCACCATCAAACCCTAACACTGTTTGGGTAGGAACAGGTGAAAATAATAACCAGCGTTCTGTAGCATATGGAGATGGTGTATATAAATCAGTAGATGGTGGAAAGTCCTTTAAAAACATGGGACTTAAAAAGTCTGAGCACATTGGAAACATCATTATCCACCCGGAAGACGAGAATACAGTCTGGGTTGCAGCATACGGACCAGTATGGAGCGCAGGAGGAGAAAGGGGTGTTTACAAATCAGAAGACGGAGGAAAAACTTGGAAACAAACGCTAGAGATTTCTGAGCACACAGGAATTGCTGAAATAGCTATTGACCCTAATGATCCAAACACACTATACGCTTCTGCTCATCAAAGAAGACGCCGTGAATGGACATATATCGGTGGCGGACCGGAATCAGGTCTTTATAAATCTACTGATGGCGGAGAAACATGGAAAGAAATAAACAGTGGACTTCCGAAAGGAGACATGGGAAGAATTGGAATTGCTGTATCACCTGCAAATTCAGACTATGTGTACGCAATCGTTGAAGGCCGTTACGGAAAAGGTGGATTTTTCAGATCTACAAACCGTGGTGAATCTTGGCAGAAGATGTCAGGTTATAGCACTTCAGGGAACTACTACCAAGAAATCATCTGTGACCCATACAACGTAGACAAAGTGTTCTCAATGAACACATGGCTTCATCATACAGAGGACGGAGGACGCAACTTTAAAGCTACCGGTGAGGACAAAAAACACGTTGATAATCACTGTATCTGGATAAACCCTGACAATACGGACCACTGGATCGTCGGTTGTGACGGAGGTATCTACGAAACGTACAATCACGCCAAAGAATGGAAGTACTATTCAAACCTACCTTTAATTCAGTTTTACAAAGTAGCTACGGATAACTCAACACCATTTTACAACATATACGGAGGAACGCAGGATAACAACTCTATGGGTGGACCGGCAGCTTCCATTAACAATGCTGGGATCTTAAACTCTGACTGGTTCATTACGAACGGTGGTGATGGGTTCGAATCTGCGATTGACCCGGTAGATCCTAATATTGCATATGCACAGGCGCAATACGGTTGGCTTGTTCGTTATGACAAAGCCTCTGGAGAAAAAGTACCTATTCAGCCAATGCCTCAGAATGGCGAGAAACCTTATCGTTGGAACTGGGATGCACCACTGCTTGTATCACCGCACGATCATAAAACACTTTATTTCGCTGCGAACAAGGTGTTCCGTAGCAGCAACCGTGGAGATGACTGGGATGTGATATCACCAGATCTTTCTCGTCAACTTGACAGAAACAAGCTTCCTGTCATGGGACAAGTATGGACGATAGACGCTGTAATGAAAAACAAGTCAACAACAATTTACGGGAATATCGTTGCATTGGACGAATCTCCAATTCAAAAAGGATTGCTTTACGCTGGTACTGATGACGGTTTAATCCAAGTATCAGATGATGGCGGAAAGTCATGGACGAAATACAGTACTTTCACAGGAATACCTAATCAGACACGCGTGAATATGATCATGGCGGACCTACACGATGTGAATACGGTTTATGCCGTATTTAACAATCACAGATCTGGAGATTTCAAGCCTTACTTAATGAAAAGTTCTGATAAGGGAAAAACATGGACCTCGATCTCAGGAGACCTGCCTGAAAGAGGTTCTACTTACTGCTTTAGACAGGACCACGTAAATAAGGATCTATTATTTGCAGGAACAGAGTTTTGTGCTTACTTCAGTGTGAACGGCGGAAAAAACTGGACAAAGATCTCTGGCTTACCAACGATCGCTGTTTTAGACCTAGACATTCAAAAGCGTGAGAATGATCTTGTTGCTGCTACATTCGGCCGTGGATTCTATGTTCTTGACAACTACACGCCATTGAGAACTCTTTCAGAAGAACTCCTGGACAAGGAGGCACACCTGTTTCCCGTGAAAGATGCCCTATTATATGTTCCCTCTGCTCCACTGGGGCTTTCAGGAACAGGTTCACAAGGTGCCGATCTTTGGCACGCCGAAAACCCAACATTCGGTGCTGTCTTCAGTTTATATATAAAAGAAACTGACAAGAGCCTGAAAAGCGAGCGTCAAAAAGCGGAGAAAGAGCTCGAAAAAGACAAGAAAGCAGTGAATTACCCAACTTTTGAACAGCTAAAGGAAGAAAAGCTAGAAGGAACCGCGAGTTTGATCTGGGTGATCAAAGACAGCCAAGGAAATGAGGTGAAGAAGTTGACGAGCTCACCAAGAAAAGGCGTATCAAGGGTTAATTGGAACCTTAGAATGGAATCTACTTCACCAGTTAGAATTAACAAGTCTAAACCCGGCAGATACTCTAATCCGGATGACGGATTCTTAGTTGCTCCTGGTGCGTACACCGTTGAAGTGTATAAGACTAAAGATGGTGAGGTATCGCAAGTAATCCAAAAGACATCGTTTAACGTTGTTGGGTTAAACAACCAAACCTTGCTAGCTGAAGACCAGAAAGTTGTAATGGACTTCAGGCTGGATGTTGCCGAGCTTTCAAGAAAAGTAAATGGTGCAGGAAGACTAATGGGTGAATACAATGATAAACTTGAGTTGATTGGACATGCTTTGAAGACATACCCGAATATGGACCTTCAATTATTATCAAAGGTGGAGGAGCTAGAAAACAGCTACTACGACCTTAGAGTAGCGCTTTGGGGTGATAATCTTCGCTCTTCACATGAATTCGAAACAGCTCCTAGTATTTCAGGCAGAATCGGAACTGTAGAATACCAGCTCTACTCAAACACAACTGGTGTTACTGAAACCATGAAACGAAATAAGAACACTGCGGAATCATCGTACAACGAATTCCGTAAAGGCCTTGACAGTTTTATTGTTGACGTTAAAGCACTGGAACAAAAATTGAAAGACGCTGGAGTTCCTTACATCAAGGGACAAGACGAGCAATGGAAAGAAGATTAAAAAAGAAAGGCGCCCTAAAGGCGCCTTTTTTATTATCCTATTTGTATCGGGTCCTTTACTTTTGATTTAGTAAGTGCCAAAGCTAAAACCTCATCCATTTTAGTGACGTAATGGAAGGTGAGTCCCTTCAGGTAATCTTCTTTGATCTCATCTACATCTTTCTTGTTTTTCTCACAAAGGATGATCTCTTTGATCTTCGCTCGCTTCGCGGCAAGAATCTTTTCTTTGATACCTCCCACCGGCAATACTTCACCTCTTAACGTTATCTCACCTGTCATTGCCAGATTCTTCTTTACCTTGCGCTGCGTGAATAAAGATGCTAACGACGTCAACATTGTTATACCTGCACTCGGCCCATCCTTAGGCGTCGCCCCTTCAGGTACGTGAATATGAACGTTGTGTTCGTCGAAGACCTTTTGCTCCAATCCAAGTAAATCTGAGTGCGCCTTCAGATACTCTAAAGCAATCACTGCAGATTCTTTCATCACATCTCCCAGGTTACCAGTCAGTGTTAGTTTACCTTTTCCTTTTGTAATTGAAGATTCAATGAACAAAATATCTCCACCAACTGCTGTCCAAGCCAAACCGGTTACAACTCCTGCAACTTCGTTGTTATCGTATTTGGTTCTTCCTCTACCCGCTCCGAGAATATCGAAAAGGTCTTCCGCCTTTACTTTTGAATCAAATTCTTGCTCCATAGCAATTTGACGCGCTCTGTTTCGGACGATCTTCGCAACTACTTTATCCAATCCACGAACACCAGATTCGTTCGTATACTCCTCGATGATCTTCTCTAAAGTTCTTTTGTCCAAGGAAATATCTTTCTTATCAATACCGTGCTCTCTGATCTGTTTCGGAAGCAAATGACGCTTAGCGATCTCGATCTTCTCTTCTACGGTATAGCCGTTAACTTCAATGATCTCCATACGATCTCTTAACGGCCCTTGAATTGTAGCGAGACTGTTCGCTGTTGCGATGAAGAGAACTCTGGAAAGGTCATATTCTGTTTCTACATAGTTATCATGGAACGCATTGTTCTGTTCAGGATCCAACACCTCGAGTAAAGCTGATGAAGGATCTCCGTGATTACTTCTTCCTAATTTATCGATCTCATCCAAAACAAATACCGGATTGCTAGTCTCTGCCTTCTTCAAATTCTGCATCACACGACCAGGCATTGCTCCAATATATGTCTTCCTGTGGCCCCTGATCTCTGATTCATCGTGCAATCCACCCAGCGACATTCTAACATATTTACGGCCGAGCGCCTCAGCGATCGATTTACCCAAAGATGTCTTACCAACTCCCGGAGGTCCATAAAAACAGAGGATCGGTGACTTCATATTCCCTTTCAGCTTTAGTACAGCCAAATACTCAAGAATACGTTCTTTCACCTTTTCTAAGCCATAATGGTCGCGTTCCAAGATCTTCTTCGCGCGGTTAAGATCCAGATTGTCCTTGGTATATTCCCCCCAAGGCAATTCGAGCATCAAGTCCAGGTAATTCATTTGCACAGTATATTCTGCGCCTTGCGGATTCATTCGAGACAATTTATCAAGCTCTTTGTAGAACAGTTTTTCAACCGTTTCATTCCACTTCTTGTCCTTTGCTAGTCTTTCCTTCTCCAGAATATCTTGTTGTTGTGGACTGCCTCCCAACTCATCCTGAATTGTTCTCATTTGCTGGTGCAAGAAATACTCACGTTGCTGCTTATCGATATCCTTACGAACTTTCGATTGGATCTCATTTTTCATTTCAAGCATTTGTACCTCTAAAGTCAAATGCTCCAACACCATCATCGCGCGTTTCTTAACGTTCAGCTCCTCCAGCATTTCCTGCTTTTTGGATACGTCCGCATTCATGTTGGACGAAATGAAATTCACCAAGAATGTAGGACTGTCTATGTTTCCTATAGCAAATGAAGCTTCCGATGGAATATTAGGGCTTTCCTGAATGATCTGCAATGCCAAATCCTTGATCGATTTGATCATCACATTCATTTCCTGCTTATCCGTATCAATGCGCTCCTCCTTCAGCAATCTTGTCTTTGCTTTCATGTAAGGCTCAGTTGCTACCGGTTGAACGATCTCAAACCTCCTTTTACCCTGAATGATCACTGTTGAACTTCCATCCGGCATTTTTAGCAAACGTAAAATCTGTGCTACTGTCCCCACACTGTGCAAGTCCACAAATTCTGGAGACTCTTCCTCCTGATCCTTCTGGGATACAACACCGATGATCTTATTTCCTCTATTTGCTTCTTGGATCAATCGGATAGACTTATCTCTTCCTACGGTGATCGGAATAACTACACCCGGAAATAACACATTATTGCGCAATGGTAAAATTGGCAACTCTTCAGGAAATTCCTGTTTATTTATATTTTCTTCTTCCTCAGCCGAGATCAACGGGATAAACTCCGCATCCTGCTCAAGACCTGAGGCTATTTGAATAAAATCTTCTGAAAAAAACTCACTCATATCTCTCTACATAATTCAATGGACATTGTGTCATGAAATTAGTTCATGAATACTAAAATGTCCGTGAAACCCATAGTTTCAAAAGACATGCCATAGAAGAAAGACTGAAATTTTGTCTTACAAATTGTCAGAGATGTGTTTAAGAATAGCCAAATCTTCTTCCGTTAATTGAATTCCTCGTCTGCTCATCATATTGGTTGCACTCTCAACTGCTTTATCGAACGCAAACTTCTCTCCTGAGTTGCCCCATTGGAAATTAGCGATATACTTAGCGGGGAATCCTGCGCCAAAGATGTTACTCATAACACCAACTACGGTAGCTGTGTTAAACATTGTATTAATACCACATTTAGAATGGTCACCCATCATCAGTCCCAT
This sequence comes from Crocinitomicaceae bacterium, assembly GCA_049416285.1. GTDB lineage: Bacteria > Bacteroidota > Bacteroidia > Flavobacteriales_D > Crocinitomicaceae > UBA4466. The sequence goes on from JBMSGX010000028.1 coordinate 9,114, forward strand.
GAACTGAATGTCAGTTTGCTCGAGTTTTTCCGTGTTGTAATTGTATGTCTTTACCGCTGAATAATTATTCTTCAGGTTGGATGTATTTGTGTCCGCACCAATATTGCACCATTCACCGATCACAGAATTACCCAAAAATCCGTCATGCCCCTTATTCGAATATGCTGTAAAAATCACATTATTCACTTCTCCTCCTACTTTGCAATATGGACCTAAGGTAGTCGCTCCGTAGATCTTGGCTCCGAGCTTCAACACACTTCCTTCACACATCGCGATCGATCCTTTAATAATCGATCCTTCCATCACTTCTGAATCTTTCCCGAAATACATATAACCATTTCCTGGACTCAAAATTGTCGCTTCGATCTTTGCTCCTTCTTCTAAAAATATTCTGGAAGGATCTCCAATAACTCTATTTGATTCAGATAATGTTGCGCTCCGTCTTTCAGCAGTGATCAACCTGAAGTCCTCCGCAAGGATATGTTCGTTTTGCTGATAGAGATCCCAACGTTCTTTTAATTCAAGCGGTGCCTTTCCCTCGTGGTCTACATAAACCTCTCCCATCCCCTCTTTTGCAATCCAACCTCCGTCAAATCTCAATGTTTCATTGGGTTTTATATTACGCACTGCTTCCGCAATTTCAGCATTTGGAATAACACAAGCATTAACCGTCACTCCATTAATATCCAAAGCATATTTATCCTGCAGATAATCTTGCGTCTTGTACGATATGATCGCTTCTGGCAATAACTTCTTCCAACGCTCACTGTTTGTCAAAATACCCACTCTTAACTCGCCGATGGGGCGCGTCAAGGTGAAGGGAGCAAAATTCAGTGATCTACCGTTATCGTCAAGAATCAGTTTCATTATGATCAGGTTTTTGTGTCTGTATCGAAGATACAAGAAGTAAAGAGAAAAATGTAATCAATGCATTGAGAATAATGAGCTCAAATCCGAAAACATACTTACCAAAGATTCCCGTTCCATCCTCAAAATGGCCGGGACCACCCGCAGAATAATACCACAGCACAAATGTTGTTAGAATCGAAAAGACACTTACCATGGGTATTAAAAGGTCTCCGATCTGTCTGCGGATCATTATCCCGAAAAAGAACATACCTATCAGTGGGCCGTATGTAAAACCCGCGAATTGCATTAATAGCCCGATCGCAGAACTATCCGTCGTATATTTCAAAAGGATCACTACTAATATAACTACAACGGAAGTCGCGACATGAACTCTCTTTCTGAGAAAAAGCTGCTTGGCTTCATCATACTTTTTGATATTCAGAAAGTCAACCGTGAATGATGTTGTTAATGAGGTCAACGCAGAATCGGCACTGCTATATGCTGCAGCTATCAATCCTAATAAGAACAATACACCAATCAACGGTCCGGCCTCATCACTCATGGCTACAGAAGAGAACAACAGATCTTTGGTTTCAGTTATTCCAAACTGTCCCGCATACATGTACAACAGTGCTCCCAATCCCAAGAAGATAAGGTTAACAATAATTAATACTGCGGCCATTGAGATCATGTTCCATTGTGCTTCCTTGGTATTCTTACAACTCAAATTCTTCTGCATCATATCCTGATCCAGTCCTGTCATACCAATGGTGATAAACATCCCTCCCAGAAAATGCTTTAAAAAGTGATTTTTACTGTTGATATCATCAAAGAAGAAGATCTTCGAATAACCAGAATCTGCCACTGTCGAAATAACTCCTTGCTCAACAGCTAACGCATCCTTTAAGAACCAAACTGTTAAGATCACAGAGATCAACATGAAGGCCGTTTGTAATGTGTCAGTCCAAACGATCGTTTTAATTCCTCCACGGTTTGTGTAGACCCAAATCAGCAAAACAGAGACCATAACAGTCACTTCAAACGGAATATTCCAGCTGTCGAACAGGATGGATTGAAGGACATTGGCAACCAATAATAGTCGCACACTCGCTCCAATTACCCTTGACAGCAAGAAGAAAAATGCTCCGGTCTTGTAGGACCAATAGCCGAACCGGTGTTCCAGATACTCATAGATCGAAGTAACATTTAACCGATAATACAATGGCAACAAAACGAATGCTATGACAAGATACCCCAGGAAATACCCAAACACTGCCTGCATATAGCTGAACTGGTTTCCAGCATCTCCTACCCATCCCGGAATACTTATAAAAGTGACCCCTGAAAGAGATGCTCCGATCATTCCAAAAGAAACGAGGTACCACTTAGATTTTCTCTCTCCGCGGAAGAATGCCTCATTCCCAGCACCTCGAGAGGTTAAATAAGAGATCAGATAAAGCACCAGGAAATAGATCAGTATAACTGATACAATCAGCGTTGTTGTCATAAAGCTAAATTATCCACAATATTGACTGTTGGTACGAACTGATTAAAAGTTAATTAACAGCAACCATTTAATAGCATCTGTTTTTCACGAATAAATTCTGTTACTTTTGATCATATTCTAATTCTATATTTGTAGAAACAACAAAGCTATGGAAGTTACACAGATCATTTATCAGATCGCGTTGATCGTGATCCCGGCAGGAGCGGTACTTATGACAGCAATCTATTTCTTACGTCGAGAAACAGAGAAAGAATTCCGCACAATGAAGATGGAGATCAAGAAAAATAGAGATGAATTCTTCCTTCCTCACCGTGTCGAGGCATATCAGCGCTCGATCCTTTTAATGGAACGAATTCACCCGAACAGTCTGATCATGCGCCACCATAACCCGGGACTTCCTGCAATGGCAATGCAAGCAAAACTGATGGAGTCTATTCGTGAAGAATACGAGCACAACATTGCGCAACAGATGTTTATTTCTAAAGAAGCTTGGGACGTTGTAAAGAAAGCAAAGGATGAAACTGTGAAGATCTTAAATCTTGCCGGAAATCAAATGGAACCAACCTCAACTGCAATGGACCTCGCTTCAAAAGTATTTGAAATGGTTGGTGAGATCGGTACGTTACCGAGCGAGATCGCTGTAGACATGCTCAAGCAAGAAGTACAAGGGCTATTTTAAGCTAATCTGAATATCCTCGACCTCGATCAAATCCCCAGGAACCAATTTAGCGCGTTTTCTTAATTCCACTTCGCCATTGCGAACAACGACACCTTCGTCCACGATCATTTTCGCGTGACCACCTGTTTGTGCAATACCAAGCACCTTCAACAATTGTATCAATTCGATATAATCTCCTTCAACCTTAAACTCTTCCATCACTTATGTGCTTTAAATATGCATTGAATAACTCTTCCGCTGCTGCGTAGAACGGAATACTGTCTTCCATCAATTTTTCTTCGATCGTTTTCAGCTTTTGCAATAATTCTGGAACAGCATAGAACTGATCTAATATCATATCATTTAATGTAGATCGCAACCAATTCTTCTCTTGTTCGTGCCTGTTATGGTCGATCCAACCACTTATGGCCATTTTATTTCTGAACGAATCAATTACTTCATACACCTTATCAAGATTATCACCTGTTTGACTGCTACATGTAAAAACAGGAGGAATCCACTCATTTTCATTGGGTGGAAATAGGTGTAATGCATTTCTATATTGCGTCGCCGCGAGATTGGCGGGTTTCACATTATCTCCATCTGCTTTCGTAACAACAAGTGCATCGGCCATTTCCATTATACCTTTCTTTATGCCCTGCAACTCATCACCAGCGCCGGAAAGCATAAGCAACAAAAAGAAATCAACCATAGATTTTACAGAAGTTTCAGACTGACCAACACCGACTGTTTCAACGATGATAACATCATAACCTGCTGCTTCACATAAAATGATCGCCTCTCGCGTACTTCTTGCTACCCCACCAAGCGTAACTCCGGCCGCAGTAGGCCTTATAAACACCTCTTGTCGCTGAGAAAGCTCTTGCATCCTTGTTTTATCACCCAAAATGCTACCACCGGATTTTGAACTGGATGGATCTATGGCTAAAACTGCAATACGCAACCCCTTTTCAACCAAAAGATTCCCGAAGCTTTCTATGAAGGTACTCTTACCTACTCCGGGAACACCAGTGATACCTATTCTTATAGAATTTCCACTGTGTGGTAAGCAAGCTTTAATTAACTCAATGCTTTTTTCTCTATCCGCTGACTTCGCACTTTCAACTAAGGTAATACCATCACTTAAGGACGCTCGATCTCCATTCAAGATGCCATCAAGTATACCGTCAACAGTTAGTCCCTGACGTCTTTTTTTCTTGTTTTCCAGCCACTTTTTTAGGTGATCCCGATCCATTGGTTGAATTTCGTGCGTTTCGAAAGTAGAAAAACAATTTAAATTTCATAACTTTGTTTAACACATTGGTACTTTTATTAAACATTGGATGAAAGAAGAGATATACAGTATTAAGGATCTAGAGAATTTTACGCACATCAAAGCCCATACGATAAGAATTTGGGAACAGCGTTACAATTTACTAAGCCCAAAGAGAACTGATTCCAACATCAGGTATTATGACAAAGAGGACCTAAAAAAGATCCTCAATGTTAACATGTTGTATACGAATGGAATGAAGATCTCAAAGATCGCTGCATTAAGTGAAGAAGAAATTGTAGACAAGTGTAAAGATATTCTGAACAGAGAGGACAACCTTGCAAGTAAAGAAGTTGAAAACTACATTTTAAAGATCACTGATTTCGACCATGACAAACTCAGAATACTTCTGGAGGAGTCTTTCAGTAATCATGGCGCTCACAAATTTTACGGTTCTGTAATTGCACCACTTCTAACAAGAATGGGTAAACTCTGGCAAGTGAACACACTTGAAATTGTTCACGAGCATTTTCTATCGAGTCTATTACGAGAGTTCCTGATATCCAAGACGCATGAAACCAAAAACAAGAGAAATGGTAAAAAAGTAGTTTGCTTTTTGGGAGAGGATGAACTTCATGAATTCAGCATGCTCTTTTACTTAATGATATTAAACGATAAAGGATATGAGTGCATTTACCTGGGTCAAAATCTGCCTCTTGACGAACTAGAGCTGTTTAAGTTAAAAGTAAATCCCGATTTTTATCTCACCAGTTTCGTTGGGCAGATTTCTGAAAAGAATTTTGTGAGACAGATTGATAAGCTAAGAAATCTAACAAAAGGCAAAAAACTGATCATAAGCGGTAACGAGGCGTTAAAACACAAAGAGTTAATAGGACAAGGAATCGAATTAATAACGTCGGAGGAAGATCTAAATAGAATATTTGTTTAACTTACTTATTAACAATGTTAAACAAGTAAGCCTAAATAACTTATATTTGGTTAAACAATAAAGGAATGTCAAAGGTAGGAATCATAGGAGCCGGATTATCAAGTCTTTACGCTGCTTGCTATTTAGCCAAGCATGGACATTCGGTTACTGTATTTGAAAAAAACTCAATGTCGGGAGGGCGATCGCAAACATTTCAGGCAGATGGGTTTACTTTCGATATGGGACCTTCATGGTACTGGATGCCTGAGCTGATTGACAAAATGTTCGACGATCTTGGAGAAAAACGAACGGACTACTACCAACTGAAGCGACTGGATCCAGCTTACCGCGTTTTTTGGAACGATAAATCTCACACGGACATTCCCGCTAATAAAAATGCACTAAAGACACTTTTTGATTCTCTTGAATCGAACGGAGGAAAGACGTTAGAAAAATTCCTTTCGGATGCAAAAGTCAAATACGACATCGCGACAGAGGATTTCCTGGAACTTCCAGGGCTGAAATTATCTGAGCTGATGCAACTCAAAGCTTTGAAAGCTGCATTCAAGCTGGATGTATTTAAAAGTGTTGAAAAAGATGTTCACTCGCGTTTCGAGTCTGATAAGGCGAGAAGCATCCTGAACTTCCCTGTGTTATTCTTAGGAGCATTGCCGGGAAATATACCAAGCCTTTACACACTAATGAATTATGCAGATCTCGAACTCGGAACATGGTACCCGGAGAACGGAATGCGTGACCTTGCACGAGCACTTGAGAAGATCGCGCGTCAAGAAGGAGTTGAATTCCACTTCAACGCAAATGTTGAAGCGATCGAAGCAAAAGACGGTAAAGCAGAAGGAATAAAAGTGAACGGAAAGCTGGAAGCCTTCGATAAGATCGTTTCTGGGGCTGACTATCACTTCACTGAACAGAAATTACTTCCTCAAGTATACAGAAGATACAATGAAGATTATTGGGATAAGCGCAAAATGGCGCCCAGCTCACTTATCTTTTACCTTGGATTTAACAAGAAGATTGATGGATTGGATCATCACAATCTCTTCTTCGATGAAGATCTAAACCAACACGGCGCAGAGATCTACACAACCCCTCAATGGCCGTCCAAGCCTTTATTCTATGCATGTGCACCCTCTAAAACGGATGTAAATGTAGCTCCAGCAGGAAAAGAAAATGTTTTCATCCTGATGCCACTTGCGCCAGACGTTGAAGACACTGAAGAAATAAGAGAGAAATACCTTTCCATAATCTTGAACAGAATGGAAAGTCACCTTGGAACATCGCTGAAGGATCAAATAATCTACAAGCGCTCGTTCTGTGTTTCAGATTTCAAATCGGTATACAATTCCTTCAAAGGAAACGCTTATGGCCTGGCAAATACGCTAAACCAAACGGCGAACCTAAAACCAAAAATGAAATCTAAATTGAAAGGCCTATA
>JBMSGX010000029.1:0-15657 GCA_049416285.1 Crocinitomicaceae bacterium
AAGAATAGTTTCCAAAAACTCGCGTTGATTTACTGCATCCCGAATCGCTGATGTTCCAATGGCTTTGATCCTCTCCACGTCATGTTCATTGCACAAGGTCTTGAATCCAACCATGGCCTCTACAGCTCTTTCCATGGCATCTTTAGAGATCCTTCTATCGTTGATCCCTCCCATTCCTAATAATACAGGCTTTTTATCGGTATATACAAGGTTTAGCTTTCCGTTGATCATGTCACCGATCAACAGATTAAATGTATTGGTCCCAAGATCTATTACCGCCTTTCTCATTGTTTAAGATGACTTAAGCCATTTCATCAAATGTTTGAATCGAAGTCTGTGTCCAAACTGAAGAATACCATTTTTGAATAATCTTGAAGCGATCAATACCATTACAATCGCAGATACAATAACCGTCAAAAGGGATACGTATATTTCATAGGCATGTCCAGGTTCATAACCGTAGGCCAACTTCACCATAACAACAACAGGAGAAGTGAATGGGAAGTAATGCAGGAAGGATGATATTGGTGCATGCGGGTAATTTAAAACGTAATAACCACTGTAAAGTGCGGCAATCAATAACAAGACAATCGGAATCACAAATTGCTGTCCATCACTTTCAGAACCCATTGTAGCGCCTATCGCCGCGAAAAGCGCCCCATAGAAAAGGTAACCTCCAACAAAGAACATGATAAAGAAACCTATCACGTTCGTGTATTGGATCCTGTCATAAACCAACGCCACAAATTCATTGTACTCTCTCGCGGCAAAATACTTCTCCTGATATGAAGACTCTGACAGTCCTTCCAATAATTGCGTACTTGCCAAATTAGAAGCATCCAACATATCGGGGAACAGTGTCTCTCTCATGGCGTATAAACCAAATCCTATCAGGATGATCCAAATTGCAAATTGAATAAATGCTGAGAAACCAATCCCGAGTATTTTACCCATCATTAGTTGTCTCGGTTTAACCGATGCAAGTAATACCTCTACTACTCTATTGGCTTTCTCATTGGAAACTGACCTCAAGATGGTCATGCCAAACAAGAAAATGAATACGAAGATCATTACTCCAAAAAAGAAACCTACCCATCCACGCATATCTGCAGACTCGTTGTAAGGATCATAGACATCTCTGAAGGCAAAATTCAATGGCTGTTTGATCTTTCTAAAATCCTTCACCGTAAGATCTGTAAACTGCTTCACCATCACCTCTTCCAGTCTTCGTTCCGTAAAGAACTTAAGTTTAGACTGCATTCGAATGGAGGGTTTCTCTCGGTAAAAAACAAAGGTTGACTTATTTCCTAAGATCTTTTCATGTATCTCGAGCATCGCATCGTATCCCTCGTATTTCTTGGCCTTGGCAAACTCTTCTGTTTCGATGTATGCGTCAGCAAATGCGAAGGTTATATTCTCATCCGTCGAAGGCATCATTTTGCTTCCCAGAACATTCGCAGGATCCGAGACCAGTACATTCCAATGAACTTTAGACTGACCTCCCATTGCAAAGAGGACGTAGATCATTCCCAACACGATTGCCGGACCAAGAACAGAGAACAAAAGATATGTTCTTGAACCTACACGCTCTTTAAGCTCTCTTGTTGCGATCAAAAAACTATTCTTCATCTTCAACCGCATTTTTGTTAGACACTAGATCAATGAATACATCCTGCATTGTAGGTATTAGTTCTTCAGCACCCTCAAGTTCAACTTCTCCGATCAACACCCTCAACAGATCATTGAAATTATTATCATCCCTCATTTTGACGGTTACTCTGAATCTGTCGTCACCGAGAAGGTCTTTTTCGATCACTTCGAAACCTGTCCATAAGGCATTGGCGAAAGCGATCATATTTCCTCTAAATTTCACAGAGTATAATCCGGACTTTATGCTTGATTGCAATTCAGAAACAGTTCCTTCAGCAATCTTTTTACTCTCATTGATCAATACAGCTCTGTCACAGATCTCCTCAACGCTCTTCATATTATGTGTGGAAAGCATAATAGTCTTACCCTGATGTTTCATCTGTATCAACTCATTCTTGATAAGTTCGACATTGATAGGATCAAAGCCACTGAACGGTTCATCGAGAATTAGCAACTTAGGCTCGTGTAACACTGCACAAATGAATTGTACTTTTTGAGCCATTCCTTTGGACAACTCCTCTATCCTTTTCTTTCTCCAGTCATTGATGTCGAACTTGTCGAACCAATAATCCACCTTTTGTTTCACATCAACCTTACTCAATCCGCGCAATCTGCCCAGGAATAAAGCGTGATCCTGGACTGTCATGTTCTTGTACAATCCTCTTTCTTCCGGTAAATAGCCGATGTATTCTAGATGTTTATCCGTCATCAGGTCACCTTCGAAACGAACATGTCCACTATCGGGAGTAACGATCCTGTTAATAACGCGGATGAGCGTAGTTTTTCCCGCTCCATTGGGACCAAGAACACCGTATATTTCGCCGGTATTCACCTTCAAAGAAACATCCTGTAGAGCTTCTTTGCGAAAAAAGGATTTACTTATCTGGTTTACTTCAAGCATTTCTGGAAATATTCGTGAATATAAACATTCTGACCGACAGAATCAGGTACTGGGAATACAAGGATTGTTTTGATTTCATTTTTAATGAAGTCATCAATTTCGTATTTTCGTTAACAATGAGAAAAGCAATATTTCTGATCGCCATGTGCATCTTGTCTCTCACTGCTCATTCTGCTGTGATCGAAGACACCCTTTATTTGAATCGTGACACTGTCATGATGGGAAATCACCTCGTTAACAGATGTGTCTTGAATCATACATCTACGTTCGATAAAAGAAATGCACATTTAGATGTAGAAGTTGGTGACCTATTAGAGTTAACCATTTACAATACGGACACCGTTGATCATCAATTTGAGGTAGCAAATCTGAATACCTTGGGCTCTATTGTAGCTGGAGGAAGCGCTACTTATTCTGTTTTCTGCGGTGATTTTGGAACATTCGGAATAAAAGCTTCTGATCCTATTGGCGACTTGTTGGGTGCATTTGCAGTACTTCGTGTTGGACTTCAAAATGAACAAGCCTTTATTTGGAATCTCTGGGAAATCAATGATCAGTTTAGTCATGACGTTGGCGATGGTCTTGTAACAGCCTTACCAAGCACTTACCGCCCAAATACAAACATTATAAATGGAATGGTTTATCCTACAACTACAACAGACCCATTAACGGTTGTGACGGGTAATGTAGGTGATACCTTGTATATTAGCGTTGTAAACAGTGGTAATTTCACCCATACGCTTCATTCTCATGGTTACCATGTGAAGATCGTTCAGGCAACACTTCGAGATGACAGGGTAAATTGGGTGAAAGATTCCAATCCAATCTTGAAAAATGAAACACTCACTTTCCAATTGATTCCGGACAAACCGGGAATGTACCCGGTACACGATCATAATTTAGTTTCTGTACTTACTCAAAATACTTATCCGGGAGGTATGATCACCATGCTAAATATTCAGCCATGAGAAATTTGTTTACCATAGCGTTTTTGTTGTGCAGCTGGATAAGCTTTGGACAGACTAGTCATGACATTTGGATGCAGTCAAGAATGACAGGGTTAATTTATCTTGATGATGGATCTACTACCGAATTCTGGGGATTTGGACTTTACAATCCACCGACACCGGGTCCCCAAATGAGTTTACCAGGGCCATTACTTCGCTATAATGAAGGTGATACAATCCGCGTACACTTCTACAACAATTCACCTGAAGATCATACGATACACTGGCATGGTTTAGATGTCGATCAGGATAATGATGGAGTACCCACAACAAGCTCTGTGGTTGATCCTGATTCATTGAGGGTATATACATTTGTACTGTCGAATGCCGGTACGTATAATTATCACTGTCATGTTTTTACGACACTCCATTTAACCATGGGGATGTACGGTATGTTTATCGTTGATCCCGATTCGAATCAAAACCGAATCTACACAGGGGGGCCAACTTATACAAAAGATTATAACTGGCTTGCATCGGAAGTAAATAGAAACTGGAGTGATAACCCTATTTCTCCAGGATTTTTATATCTCTACGAAGCGACCAACCTACTATTGAACGGCAAAGAAGGTTCTCAGCTCCAGAATGGACTTTTTGATGTTACTGGAACGACTAATGACACCATAGCAATGCGCCTTAGCAATATGGGATATGGAAAGGTTCGATATATATTCCCATCAGAAGCAAATGCTGAAATTCACATGAGCGACGGTCGCGCAATACCGTCTGTGATAGTATCTGATACCGTAGATGTTTATTCAGGAGAGCGCTTTACTGCCCTACTCGATCCGAACACAGAATTCACCGGAAATATTACAATTGAATATTATGATGTTCGCGACAACTCATTGAATGGAACCAACTCTGTACCAATGATCATTGACAATGTTGGAATTGAAGACCTAGATGCTGATTACGGTTTTGACCTCTATCCCAATCCGGTGAATGAGTATATGACCATCGAAATCACTGATCCAGATACAAAGGAGTTGATCATTTACGACTTGACAGGGAAATTCATTCAAAAGGTGAAGGTTCAGTTAGGAACGAACATCATTTACACTGACTTGCAGCGAGGTACTTATCTGATCGGAAAAAAGAGCAGCTCGGCTAAAGCAAGATTTATCAAGCTCTGATTTAACCGAGGATGTATCCCACCCCACTTGGTTGATATAGCAGCCATCCTGTGACAGAGAAGCGATCCTTTTGTGCGAGCAAAACTTCGTGTTCTAATTCCTGGCTCTTAAATAGGACACATCTATTTTCGATGGGGTCTATTTTGATCTCTTCATTTCCCTTATAAATAATTAATTCTCCTCCATCTCCGTTTTGCCAATTCTCATTCATATAAATGATCACAGAAATCATTCGATTTGATCGATCAGAAAAACTGTCCAAATGACGTTTGTAGAAAGAACCTTGAGGATAATGTGCCAAGTGAAATTCAAATCCTGACAAACTTAAATAACAGTATCTATTCAATTTTGAAATGAGTTCTTCAATAACCTCAAAATAACCGGATAACTCAACATCTCTATTTCTATCAAGCCAGTAAGTTTGATCGCTTCGAATCGATGTTTCCAATACATTATTGAAAACGGGGCCTATTCCAGCTTGGGTAAATTCGTCCTGCTCAAGTTGCTCTTTGAGCATGCGTTTGACGGAGGATAAAACATTATCAGGTAAAAAGTTATCTATGCAGATAAAGTCCCGATCAGCCAGTGAGTCGATCCAATCAACCCACTGATCATCAGTGTAGTATTGTGTCAATATCCAGAAAAAATGATGGCAAATGTACTCTAAAAACTATAACCATCTAATGGATTCGAAAAAATACAGCGAATTATTTAGACTATAGAACCGGAACAACTTGATCCTGCCCCGGCAGTGCAGCCGTAGCAGTGCTGATTTGTAATAATTTCTCTGCTCGCTAATTCCTTTTGATCGAATTGTGAGATATGAACTCCCTCAGCTTTGACCTTCAGGTCTAGCATTTGATTAAAGTCGCAGTCATAAATATATCCATCCCATCCTACTGAAACAGTTGTACGACACATAACATTTTCTGCAGCCATTGGATTGTACAGATCAATGAGCTTTTGCATGTACCCTTCATAGTTGCCACTTGCGATCAGATATTCTAAGAAGCGGCTTATTGGCAAGTTCGTAATCGTAAACAAACTGCTAAACTCAATATCATATTGCTCTTTGAGCACCTTTTTATAATCCCTTTCTAATCCGGCTTGATCACCCGGAATGCCAATTCCTGAAGGATTATAAACTAGGTTTAGAATAAGTCCTGAGCCTTCTTTTCCATAACCTACTTCATTCAGCATATGGAGTGCTTTGATGCTATCCTGAAAAACTCCCTTCCCCCTTTGAGAGTCAGTATTCTCTTCAGTATAGCATGGTAATGAAGACACCACTTCGACATTATTCTTTTTAAAGAAATCCGGTAGATGGTTGTACTTTTTGTTTGCTACGATAATCGTCAGGTTACATCTAACCAACACCTTTTTACCTCGTTCTACGATCTCCTCTACAAACCATTCGAAATTAGGATTCATTTCAGGTGCACCACCTGTCAGGTCCACAGTATGACAATCTGAGTTTTCAATGGCTATCAGACAATGCTCCATGATCTCTTTTGTCATGATCTCTTTTCTGTCGGGACCTGCATCAACATGACAATGCTCACACACCTGATTACACATCTTACCGAGATTGATCTGTAAGATCTCGACACCTTGAGACTTTAATGGATAAAGGTTCTGTTTCTTTAGCTTTTCCTCAAACCTCGTCAAGCCAGCATTTTCTATTAATTCTAATTGACGGCTGGTGGATGACAGGCTGTGTTTTTGAGCCTTGAGAGATTTGTGTTTTAATACTTCCATGTTGATCTTATGAACCTCAGTCTTTCGACTGAATTCATTAAATATAATTTACTCGATCGAATTAACCGATGTCATCAAGAACTTTCGATGAAAACAATTGATCTTTCCAGTTTTTCCACTTGTATTTCTTCGCGAATAACAGCAACAGCAAGGGTTGAATGATCAATAAAGTAATGAGCACCTCTATGATCTGTGGTGGTTCCGAAACACTCACAAATATCGCGTCCGTTTGAAATGCTTGCCAGTCATTTGTTACAATGATCGCAGCGAAGATATTGTTAGCGGCATGATATCCCAGAGACAATTCGAGACCACCATCCATTTGTGTGATAACTCCGAGAAAGATACCCGTTACGATGTAAAACACAATGAAAAACTTCCCAAGCTCCATGATCTCCGGATTTGAACCGTGCATTAATCCGAAAACTGTTCCTGTGATCAGGATACCAATCCAACTCGCGGGGAACACTTTCCCCAATTGCTGAAACAAATAGCCTCGAAATAGCACTTCTTCTACCGAAGTTTGCAGGACCAACAGCGTTGTTGATAACACCAACAACACAAGGAAATTTGCAATATCGAGATTAAATAACAGCTGAGAGCCTAGAACTACATCCAGTAATAATAACGCTCCGAGCAGCGTCATCCAAACGGTGAATGAAAACATGATACGTTTCCAGTCGATCTTATCTCTTGAGGTGAGTAATTTCAGAAACGGTCGTTTGTGAAGGGTAGGATACGCCATACGCATCACACCGAATACTGCTGCAAATGGAGCTAGCAAAAGTGCAAACACGACGTTTTTATTCACATCTGCATTCGGATCGATCAATGAAAATCCAAATCCTTTCATAGCGATCAGCTGCACAGCAAACTGCGAGAATATAAATGTGAGAATGATCAGCGCGATCATGAAGAATGTAGAACCTACATTTCCTTCTTCTTTTCTGCCGAGCCGATAAAAACTCATCCTAGTGGAACATTTCCTTCATGCGTTGAAAGAAACCTTTATCTCGATAATCGGGATCAGGTTGGAAATTAGAGCTGTCTCTTAATTTCTCCAATATCTCCTTCTCATCTTTCGATAACTTCTTCGGTGTCCAGACATTGATATGAACGAACTGATCACCATCACCGTATCCTTGAATATTAGGTAATCCTTTTCCTTTAAGTCTTAGGATCTTTCCTGACTGCGTACCTGCTTCCACTTTGATCTTAGCTTTTCCTGTCACTGTAGGAATCTCCAATGAAGTTCCCAATGCAGCATCAATAAAGCTGATATATGCCTCATAGTGCAAGTGCTCTTCATCTCTGCGAAGATCTTCATGTGGAATTTCCTCTATTACAACGATCAGATCTCCTGGAATTCCATCGAATGGTCCTGCGTTACCTTTTCCTGTAACACTCAATTGCATACCATCCATTACTCCTGCTGGAATCTCGATCTCGATCACTTCCTCTTTTCTTACCAATCCGTTTGCATCGGCATCAGCGGGTTTTTGATCGATCATTTTACCCGCACCACGACATGTGTGACAGGCAGTTTGTGTCTGCATTGCTCCTAAGAATGTCTGAGAAACCTTGGTGATACGTCCTGTCCCGTTACACGTCGAACATGATTTAAACGTAACACCCGGAGCATTAACCAGTTTGTTAACCTTAATCTTTTTCGTAACACCTTCAGCAATCTCCTTCAGCGTTAGTTTCATCTTCACACGAAGATTTGAACCTTTCACCGTTCTTGGACGACGAGATCCACCAAAGCTACCTCCTCCGAACGCTCCCCCGAATATATCTCCGAATTGAGAGAATATGTCATCCATATTCATACCTCCTCCACCGAATCCGGCTCCTCCCATTCCTGCGTGACCGAACTGATCATAACGCGATTTCTTCTCAGGGTCGCTTAACACTTCATATGCCTCAGCTGCCTCTTTGAATTTATCCTCCGCCTCTGCATTATCCGGGTTCTTATCCGGGTGATACTTCAACGCGAGTTTGCGGTACGCTTTTTTGATCTCACTCTCTGAAGCCCCTTTAGAAACTCCTAATACTTCGTAATAATCTCTCTTCTCCGACATTTCTTTCTTTATTGTCCTACAACAACCTTGGCGTAGCGAATTACTTTATCATTCAAATAGTATCCCTTCTCCACAGTATCTACCACCTTTCCTTTCAGTTTTTCATCCGGTGCAGGAATATTGGCAATTGCCTCATGCATCTCACTGTCGAAAGGTGCTTCATTTACTTCCATCGGCTTTAACCCTTTCGCAGTCAAAATATTTGAAAACTTATTAAAGATCAGCTGAAATCCTTCTTTCAACACTGCAACATCCTCCGTATTCTGATTATTAGCAATAGCTCTTTCAAAATCATCCAGTACTGGAAGTAAGTCCTTCATCACACCAGCATTTGCCGAGCTTATCGTATCCAGTTTCTCTTTATTTGTTCTTCTTCGGAAGTTCTCAAATTCAGCGTAAAGACGAAGATACTTGTCATTCACTTCGTTATACTTCTCCTCCATGGTAGGTTCTTTTTTCTCAGATGGCTGCTCAACGTCTGATTTACCCTCCTGGTTCGCTTCTTGATTTTCAACAGTCTCTTGCTGATCTTTCACTTCTTCCTCTGTATTCTTTTTTGACTTTGACATAACTCTTCTATTTCATGTTGCCGAACGCAAAGATACTGCCAATCCTTAAATCAGGACAGGATGTCAGAAATAGGCTGAAATATTAAGTAAAGATGTCAGTATTGACGCTGTCAGTCTAGTTTTTCAACGAACTGATCAAGTGTAGTGTGCAAGCCCATCCCTCTTAGCTCTCCTCCGGATGCTACAACTTTACCGTCCTCGTCTAAAAGGAAAGCAGTTGGGATTGAGGTCACGCCATATGCCTTGGATGCAACAAAGGCTGAGTCCCATACATGTGTTTTCCATTTAAGACCGTCAGCTTCGATGGCTTGTTTCCAGGCATCTTCTTTTCTATCCAAAGAGACACTTAATACTGTAAAACCTTTGGCTGTTTTGAACTTCGCTTTCGAGTACTTATCGTATGCTGATACAACATTTGGATTTTCTCTTCTACACGGTCCACACCAAGAAGCCCAGAAGTCGACCAAAACCATTTTACCCCTTAGCTTTGACAGTTTTAACTTTTTTCCTTTCGGAGTGTACAAGTCGATCTCTGGAGCTTCACTTCCTTTAGCAGGAAGACTTGAAGTACTCATGGAGATCAAGCCGATAAAAATAACCGCTATGAAGATCAGTTGCCTCATCCAATTCTACGAATGTCCGCGCCTAGGTTATTCAATCTGAAATCGATATCCTGATAACCTCTATCGATCTGCTCAATATTGTGAATAGTACTCTTTCCTTCTGCAGAAAGGGCCGCGATCAATAATGATACTCCAGCACGGATATCAGGAGAGGTCATTTGAATTCCCCTTAAGCTTTGTTGTCTGTCCATTCCAATTACAGTTGCTCTATGTGGATCACACAATATGATTTGAGCTCCCATATCGATCAGTTTATCTACAAAGAATAAACGTGACTCAAACATTTTCTGATGCACCAATACACTTCCTTTCGCTTGAATTGCTGTTACCAAAACAATAGAAAGTAGATCCGGTGTAAATCCAGGCCAAGGAGCATCTGCGATCGTCATGATCGACCCATCAATGAAGGACTGGATCTCGTAATGATCCTGCGCAGGAATGAACATATCATCTCCTTTTTTCTCGATCGTGATTCCCATTCTTCTGAAGATCGTTGGAATGATCCCTAGGTTTTCCCAGCTGACATCTTTGATCGTGATCTCTGATTTTGTCATTGCGGCTAATCCGATGAATGAACCAATCTCGATCATATCAGGAAGAACACGGTGGAAACACCCTTTTAGTTTCTTAACTCCTTTGATCGTTAACATGTTTGAAGAGATCCCGGTGATCTTGGCTCCCATGTTGTTCAACATTTTACAAAGCTGTTGCAAATAAGGTTCACACGCTGCATTGTAAATTGTTGTTTCACCCTCAGCCATAACTGCTGCCATGACGATGTTAGCTGTTCCAGTAACAGACGCCTCATCGAGGTGAATATATGTTCCTTTAAGTTTCTTTCCTTTAACAGAGTAGAAATGGGATTTCGCATCGTATTCGAACTTTGCTCCAAGCTTTGCAAACCCTTCGAAATGCGTATCCATCCTACGGCGTCCAATCTTATCTCCTCCTGGTTTTGGAAGGTATCCAACACCAAATCTTGCCAATAATGGACCGACGATCATCACTGAACCTCTTAATGAGCTTGCTCTTTCCTTGAAATCATCCGTTTGTAAGTAATCCAGGTTGATGTCCTTCGCCTGGAAGATATACGTCCCTTTCTCGACTTTTTCCACCTTCACTCCCATTGCCTGCAACAAGTTGATCAACTTGTTCACATCAACAATGTCTGGAAGATTAGAGATCGTTACTTTTTCATCAGTTAAGAGCGGAGCACATAATACCTGCAACGCTTCATTTTTTGCTCCCTGAGGGACTAATTCACCTTTAAGTGGTTTTCCTCCGTGGATTTCAAATGATGCCATTCTTACTTTTTGTATTTCTTACGGTTAGTTTTCTTACGAGGACCGCCACGACGTTGATTATTGTTGTTATTGTTGTTATTCTTTAATCCTAGCGTTCGCAGCAATTGATTAGTACTTGTTAATTCATCCGGATCATCGAGGCTTAGTTCTCCCTTGGAAAGCTCTTTGAGTTGCTCCAGGATCACATAGTTCTCCACGGCATTGTTATTATGAATAAGGAACTGCTTCTTCATAAAGTTTGCCATAGATTCACTCAGATATTTTTTCTCGTCCTCTGATTCCAGATCTTTCGATGCTTCCAAAATCTTCTGCGTGTACTGTCCGTAGTGTCCGTATCTGATCGAGCTTTTTGGATACTTCATCAATTGCGGTTTTTCGGCAAGAATTTCACGCTTTGGAATTTCATAAGGTGAGTCAACATCCAGTTGAAAGTCGGACATCACAAACAAATGTGTCCAAAGTTTGTGTTTGAAATCGTCAACATCGCGCAGGTGCGGATTTAACTGACCCATTACTTCTATAATCGCTTGAGCTGCTCTGTTTCGTTCCTCACGGTCTGCGATCTCCATAGCATGCTGGATCATATTCTGTACATTCCTTCCGTATTCAGGAAGCATTAGTTTATCGCGCGTAGTATTGTATTCCATTAAAATTGAATTCGGTAATGAATCTACTAATTTTCAAGAGATTTGCCAAGGGCAGTATCATATATGTCCTTCGCTTGCTCGATAAATCCGTAGTGTTCATCATCGATCATCATCTTTCCTTTAGTTACGTGTCCTAACAATGTAAACTTCGTATTTGCTGCCATCATGTGCTCAATGAATGCATCTTCCTGGTCCTCATTTACAGTTACGATAACACGTCCTTGTCCTTCTCCAAATAAGAACGCATCCTCACGCACCTCTGAATCAGTTACGATGTCAAACCCTAGTCCTGTAGGAAGCCCCATCTCAACCAACGTCACGAATAGACCACCGTCTGAAATATCATGCGCTGCATTGATATGTTTGTTCTGGATCAGTTCCTTCACTGTTTGGTGCAGAGCAAATTCTTCTTCCAAATCGAAGTAAGGTGCCGGTGAAGCTTTCACTCCATGATAATATGCAAGGTATTCTGATGATGAAATATCATCTTTAGATTCTCCCAAGATGAAAATTAGATCTCCTTTATGTTTAAAGTCCAGTGTCATGACGTTTTCCTTGTCATTTACCAGTCCGATCATACCAATCGTTGGTGTAGGAAATACTGGCACTTCCACTCCATTCGTTACGGTTTGGTTGTAGAAAGAAACATTTCCACCGGTTACAGGAGTTGCAAATTTTCTACATGCTGCAGACATTCCTTTGATCGCTCCAACAAACTGCCAGTAGGATTCAGGGTTGTAAGGGTTACCAAAGTTCAAGCAGTTTGTGATAGCGCTTGGCTCACCTCCTGCACATGTAATATTTCTTGCAGCTTCTGACACTGCGATCATTGTTCCTATTTCCGGATCAGCGTTCACATAACGTGAATTACAGTCAACAGTCATTGCTAATGCACGATCCGTTCCTTTAATATTCACAACGCCCGCATCCGAAGGTCTATTAGTTGTCATGTTCGCGGTACCAACCATTGAATCATACTGCTCATACACCCACTTCTTAGAAGCGATGTTCGGGCTGCCCAATAGTTTGAAAGCAACTTCTTTCAGATCATCCGGCTGCTCAATGCTATCAATATTGAACTGCTTATACTCGTTGTAGTAAGCAGGTTCTTTGTATTCTCTCTCGTAAACCGGCGCTCCACCACCAAGTACAAGGTGATCAGCAGGAACGTCCCCGACGATCTCACCTCCCGCAAAATAACGTACACGCTTAGAATCAGTAACAACACCGATCTCTTCTGCATGTAGGTCCCACTTATCAAAGATGTCTTTTACGACTTGTTCTTTTCCTTTATGAACTACCACAAGCATTCTTTCCTGAGATTCAGAAAGAAGGATCTCATACGGAAGCATGTTATCCTGCCTTGTTGGCACCTTGTCAAGGTCAATATCCATTCCAACTCCACCGGCAGCACTCATCTCGCACGAAGAACATGTAATTCCTGCTGCTCCCATGTCCTGCATACCAACGATCGCATCTGTCTCAGAAAGCTCCATAGTTGCCTCCAATAGTAACTTCTCCATGAATGGATCACCTACCTGAACTGATGGAAGATCATCTGCCGACTCTTCTGTAATATCTTTTGAGGCGAATGCCGCACCTGCAATACCGTCTTTACCAGTTGACGAACCAACTATGAACACTGGGTTACCAGGCCCTTTCGCTGTCGCACTGATAACTTTCTTCGTATCAATGATACCTGCAGAAAAAGCATTTACCAGTGGGTTCGTGTTGTAAGAATCATCAAAGAATACTTCTCCACCAACAATTGGAATACCGAATGAATTACCATAGTCTCCAATACCTTTAACTACACCTTTCACTAACCACTTCGTTCTATCTAATTCGATGTTTCCGAAACGAAGTGAGTTTAGCTGAGCGATCGGACGAGCCCCCATTGTAAAGATATCACGGTTAATCCCTCCTACACCTGTAGCAGCTCCCTGATAGGGCTCCAAGGCACTAGGGTGATTATGTGATTCGATCTTGAAAACACATCCAATCCCACCTCCAAGATCTACCAAGCCGGCATTTTCCTCACCTGCTTTTACTAACATGTGGGGACCGTCCTTTGGCAAAGTCTTAAGCCAGAAAATTGAGTTTTTATATGAGCAGTGCTCAGACCACATTACTGAGTAAACCGCCGTTTCAGTGAAGTTTGGAGTTCTTCCTAACTCCTTCTTCATCATTTCAAATTCCTCGGGTAACAACCCCAGTTCTACCGCTTGTTCTAATGTAGCTTCCTGATGTAAAGTACTCTCCATTGCTGATTCTTAGATTATGTCGCAAATTTAAACATAATAAAGGAGGTGCAATTTCTTTTACACCTCCTTTATCCACCAGTTTTTAACAATGTGATTGATCAGAAAACGGTACGATGTTGTCTTTTCCTATCTTTCCAGTATTGCATTACTGCAAAAGACACCACGACACTACCTGCCATACCTTCAAAGAAAAGCGCGATCAGGACTTGTGCTAATGAGCTTTCTGAGCTCCACAATAATCCATTTGAAACAGTGTTCAAATATTCTGGATCGTACAAACTGATGTAGACCATGAAACCGATCATGCAGAGTAACACATTCACAATGTTCGCAGATAAGATGGAAAGAAAATTTCCAACATATTCAATGCCGTCTTCTTCGATCCAGTTCTTTCTGGCAAGTAGATTCGAAATGAGAATAATAAACAAAATGTTGACCACTCTCAGCTCTGTGATGTGTCCGTATCCGATCGCATTTACAGCTAAGAAAAACCCTCCAATCGCCATAAACATCAATACTCCGTATTTGATCGTGCGTCCCATGACTCTTTTTTCTTTTAATGTAAGGCTAAGTACTTCTGCTACCACTCATGTTCAATGAATGAAATTGAATTTTCAACTAATGTCTTATTGAGTCAGTTTTGGAATATTTCACTAACTTCGTCGCTGGCAAAAAATAGATATTATGAGTTACGATATTATAGTTGTAGGTAGTGGTCCCGGTGGTTATGTAACTGCGATCCGCGCATCACAGTTAGGAATGAAAACGGCGATCGTTGAAAGAGAATCTTTAGGAGGGATCTGTTTGAACTGGGGATGTATCCCTACAAAAGCACTTCTTAAAAGTGCGAACGTATTTGAATACTTGAGCCATGCGAACGACTATGGTATCTCTGTGAAAGACGCGAAGGCGGATTTCGGGGCGATGGTAGACCGTAGCCGTGGCGTTGCGAATGGAATGAGCAACGGGATCCAGTTCTTGATGAAAAAGAATAAGATCGATGTAATTAATGGAAACGGTGTTATCAAAGCAGGAAAGAAAGTAGCAGTTACTGACGATAAAGGAAAAACAACAGAATACGAAGCGTCGAAGGCAGTTATTATTGCTACAGGAGCTCGTTCTCGTCAGCTTCCAAACCTTACTCAGGATGGAGAGAAAGTAATCGGGTACCGCGAAGCAATGACACTTAAGAAACAACCGAAGAAAATGGTTGTTGTTGGTTCAGGAGCGATCGGTGTTGAGTTCGCTTACTTCTACAACGCAATTGGAACTGAAGTAACAGTTGTTGAGTTCATGCCGAACCTTGTACCTATTGAAGATGTTGAGGTATCTAAGCAACTTGAAAAATCTTTCAAGAAATCTGGAATCAAGGTGATGACGAATTCATCTGTTGAAGCAGTTGACACTTCTGGAAAGGGATGTACAGTTACAGTTAAAACTAGCAAGGGAGAAGAGAAGATCGAAGCTGATGTTGTTCTTTCTGCTGTAGGTATTACTGCGAACATTGAAAATATTGGCCTAGAAGAACTAGGAATAGTTACTGATAAAGGTAGAATCATCGTTAACGATTACTATCAGACTAATATCCCAGGATATTATGCGATTGGTGATGTTATCCCAACTGCAGCATTGGCACACGTTGCTTCTGCAGAAGGAATCATCTGTGTTGAAAAATTAGCTGGACACCATCCAGAGCCATTGGACTACGGTAACATCC
>JBMSGX010000030.1:0-15648 GCA_049416285.1 Crocinitomicaceae bacterium
TCTTACATCGTTTATGGACCATTATTATCAGGAGCAACTTCAGTGATCTTTGAAGGAGTTCCGACATACCCAAACCCAGGTAGATTCTGGCAAGTATGTGAGAAATATGAAGTAAATCAATTCTATACTGCGCCTACTGCCATCAGATCTTTGATGGGATGTGGACTTGAAAATGTTACACCTTATGACCTTTCTAAATTGAAAGTGATCGGATCTGTAGGTGAACCAATTAACGAAGAAGCATGGCAATGGTACCACAAAAACATTGGTAAAGAAAAATGCCCGGTCGTTGACACTTGGTGGCAAACAGAAACCGGAGGAATTATGATCTCAGGATTGGGAGACTTATCACCGATGAATCCTACACATGCGGGATATCCGTTACCCGGGATACAGCCCGTTTTGCTTGATAACGAAGGAAAAGAGATCAATGATAACGAAGTTGAGGGTTATTTGTGTATGAAATTCCCTTGGCCATCTATCCTCAGAACAACCTATGGAGATCATGAAAGATGTAAGAACGTTTACTTCTCTAATTATGATGGATACTACTTCACTGGGGATGGAGCAAAACGTGATAAAAACGGAATGTACCGCATTATTGGTCGTGTTGACGACGTGATCAACGTAAGTGGTCACCGTTTTGGAACCGCGGAGATTGAAGATGCCATCAACACGAATGAATACGCTATCGAATCAGCTGTGGTTGGATACCCCCATGATATTAAAGGTCAGGGAATCTACGCATATGTAATGATCGATGGAGATCTGCCAAATGACGATGATGCAATCCTCGCATCTATCACAGCATCCGTATCTGATGAGATCGGTAAAATTGCAAAACCGGATAAGATCCAGCTGGTAACAGGTCTTCCAAAAACAAGATCAGGAAAGATCATGCGTAGAATTCTACGAAAGATAGCAGAAGGAGAACGTGCGAATTTTGGTGACACCTCTACCCTTCTTGACCCTTCAGTTGTGGACGCCATTATTGAAAAAGCGAAATAATTTAAGCATACAAATCTAACGGTCATTTATATGTTCATAAGTGAGTCGTAGGGTGTATAAGCTAGTTAAGTCCTAAAGTCGGTAAGGATTTAACTCTCTAAGTCGCTGAGCTAGACTCCATCAAAGTCGTTCCGGTTCGAACCCAGGGCTCTCATCCCATCTACGGAAACAAAAAAAGAGCCTCGCAAAAGCGAAGCTCTTTTTTGGTGCGGAGAGTGAGGGATTCGAACCCCCGGTACCTCGCGGTACAATGGTTTTCAAGACCACCGCATTCGACCACTCTGCCAACTCTCCGCGGCAAAAGTAGCAATACTTTGAATATTGACAACAGTTTACCCGAAAAAAAAATCACTCTTCTGGTATTATTCTTGAGGTTAATCAATCAATAAAGAAGGAATTGAACGGTTAATCAGCTCATTATCACCAAACAATCAATTGTGAGACATGTTTACCCTCATACCCCTTCAATTTTGTAACTTTACATCATATTATACTTCAATGAGGGTACTTTTACTTTTATCTATCGTTTTCCTGAGCTTTTCAGGGCAATCTCAAAACAAAT
The DNA here is from genome assembly GCA_049416285.1 of Crocinitomicaceae bacterium. GTDB lineage: Bacteria > Bacteroidota > Bacteroidia > Flavobacteriales_D > Crocinitomicaceae > UBA4466. Next base: position 1,571 of record JBMSGX010000030.1, read on the forward strand.
TAAGAGCGTATATTGACCATAAACAGTTCTACGCTCCGGGCATTGGGAATTACGTTGAATTCCAATTGCAGTTCGTGGGACATACCATCAGCTACTCTGGTACCGAAGGAGGTCTGATCGGAGAGCTTGCAGTATACCTGGATGTTTTTGAACAGGATAGTGTTATTCGCTCAGAAGCTTACCGTCTGCAAACCCCATTAATGAGAGACAGTATTGTAGAAGACTTTTTTGATGTGATCCGGTTCAAACTGGACCCCGGCAATTATGCATTTAAAGTTGAGCTTAAAGACCTCAATTCGGAAAATCCATCTTTGAAGGCGAAGCAAAACTTCATGGTTGACGACTTGAACGCAACGATCAGCTTCTCTGATATCATGATCGCGGAGACGGCATCTAAAGGAGATGGAACATCGCCATTCTATAAATCCGGATACGACATTATCCCGCGCTTTTCGAACTTTTACCCTGAACAATTAACAGCTATTCCACTTTACTTTGAAGTCTATAATACACAACTTTTAGGAGACTCTTTGTTCGGTGTTCAGGAACAATTGATCGATGCCGAAACGGGTAATGAAATGACAGGATTCAAATCATTCACACGTTACAAAGTGGGTGAAGCAGTGCCTGTTTTTAGAAAGATCAACTTAGAATCTGTACCTACTGGAAAATACTTATTGCGTTACACCCTGATCAACAAGGGACTGATCGAATTGGCAACACGCGATTACGAATTTGAGCGCACGAATGATATTAGCTCAGACATCATCACAGAGAACATTGTCCTTGACCCTGCTTTCCAGGAATCGATCTCAGCCGACAGTGTTGGGTACTATCTTGAAAGCTTAATTCCTATCAGTGGTCCTGGAGACGTGCGCAGTATTATTGACATTGCAAAACGCAAAGAAGAAGAGCCTGCTCGAAAATACATTCAGCAATTCTGGACAGCTACAGCAAAGTCAGCGGCATATGAGGAGTGGATCAAGTACAAGCAGCAGGTACAACTTGTAGAACGTTTGTATTCGAACAACTTCCAAGAAGGATTTGAAACTGACAGAGGTCGTGTTTATTTGCAATACGGATCTCCAACAAACATCGTTCAACGTGATGTATCAAGCAGTGAATATCCTTACGAGATCTGGCAATACAACAAGATCGGTGTTTTCAGTAACAAGCGCTTTGTATTCTACAACCCTGATCTAGTTAACAACGCATACAGACTGCTTCACTCAGACATGATCGGAGAGCTTAAAAATCCGAACTGGCCGAGAGAGCTTGTCAAGAGAAATGCAACCAACGGAAATATCGATGACCCGAACTCAGGTGTGATCGACCATTGGGGAGGAAACAGTGATGACTTATTCAGACAGTATTAATGAGTGAGATGCCGAAGGCAAGCGATGTTGCTGTTGTCATTCTGAATTGGAACGGTCAGAAGTTCCTGGAAGACTTCTTACCAAGTGTACTAAAGTATTCTTCCGATGCACGTATTATTGTTGCGGACAATGCATCTACGGATAATTCTGTATCCTATCTTAGATCTAATTTTCCTACAGTTGAGATCATTCAAAACGAAAGTAATGGAGGTTTTGCAAAAGGATACAACGAGGCATTACAACACGTTGATTCGAATTATTATGTACTCCTTAACAGCGACATTGAAGTAACTGAAAACTGGTTAGAACCATTATTGCAGATGATGCAGGATCCGACCGTTGCGGGATGCCACCCATAGGTGCGGAGCTTCCACAAAAAAGATTATTTAGAGCTTGCGGGCGCTGCGGGTGTGTTCATCGATTCGTATTACTTCGCCTTTTGGAGAGGAAGGATCTTTGAGACGGTCGAGAAAGATGAGCATCAATATGATTATCCATTGGAGGTTTTTTGGGCGACAGGCGCATGCTTGATGATCCGTGCAGAAAGCTTTCACCAAGTAGGCGGGTTTGACGAAGACTTCTTTGCACATATGGAAGAGATCGACCTTTGCTGGAGACTAAAACTGCTAGGACAAAAGTTCATGATCGCTCCGGAATCTACCGTTTATCATGTTGGTGGCGGTACACTTCCCTACTCTTCTCCACGCAAAACGTATTTGAACTTCAGAAACAGCCTATTCATGATCATTAAGAATCACAAAGGCTGGTTATTCCCAAAACTCTTCTGGAGAATGTCCATTGACGGCGTAGGAGGATTTCGATTCTTAATGAAAGGTGAGTTCAGTCAATTAGCTGCTGTTTTTAAGGCGCACATGGCGATGTACGGTAATCTTGGTAAATTCTTAAAGAAAAGAAGCGCAATTCAAAAGAATACGTCGAATGCAAATCTGACTGGACTGTTCTCAGGAAATATACTCTGGAACTTCTACATTAAAGGAGTTAAACATTACGCTGATCTGAATCAACGCTTATTCAAATAGTTCTTGTAGTAATCAACGGCAAGACTGTACCCGTCTAAGCCAAATCCAAACAAGCATCCGATAGCTACCGGAGAGATCAATGAATCATGTCTGTATTTCTCACGAGCAGCAATATTGCTAATGTGTACTTCGAGCACCGGAACTTTAATGCCTGCAATACAGTCATGGATTGCGACACTCGTATGCGTATACCCACCTGCATTTAGAATAATTCCGTCATGCGCAGATTCTTGCAGACAATTGATCAGCTCACCTTCTACATTGGACTGATAATAATCAATAGAAACCTCACTGTGCTTCGCTTTCAATGATTCAAGAAACGACTCAAAGGTCACTTCTCCATAGATTTCCTGTTCTCGTTGACCAATTAAATTTAAATTTGGTCCGTTAACGATGAGTAACTTCATAGATGTCCAATTCGAAGCACTATATTAAGGATTTTGTAGCATACCTAAAAATAGAAAAGGGGCTTTCGGAGAATTCTATTGAGGCATATGTGAATGATGTGGTGAAACTGATGAACTATGCTCAGCAACAGCGAAAAGAAGTTACCGTACTGAACTACAATGATCTGAAGAACTTTGTCAGTGAACTATACGACCTCGGATTAAGCGCAAGAACACAAGCAAGGATCATTAGTGGAATAAAGCAGTTTTACCTGTTTCTGATCTTGGAGAATATTGTTCAAAACGATCCGAGCGAATTATTAGAGATGCCTAAAATTGGGCGTAAGCTTCCGGAAGTACTTTCTGTAGAAGAGATCGATCAGCTTATCGATGCTATAGACTTATCCAAACCGGAAGGACACCGAAACAAAGCAATTTTGGAGACACTATACAGTTGTGGGCTACGCGTTTCTGAACTTGTGAACCTTCGTTTTGAAGACTTATTCTTCAATGATGGTTTTGTTCGGATCACGGGTAAAGGAAATAAGCAACGACTGGTTCCAGTAAGCAAAACGGTGGAAAAGGAAATTGGCATCTATGTCGAAAACATCCGCAATCATCTAAAGATCAAACCCGGTCATGAAAGTTTCGTATTTCTGAACAGACGAGGCGCTCAGCTCACACGCAATATGATCTTTACGATCATCAAGAACCTGGCAGTAGAGATCAACCTTCAAAAGAACATTAGTCCACACACCTTCAGGCATTCATTTGCAACACATTTGTTAGAGGGAGGTGCCAATTTAAGAGCGATCCAAGAGATGCTCGGTCATGAGTCTATCACCACAACCGAGATCTATACACATTTGGATCAGTCGTTCTTGAGAGAAGCGATCATTTCGTTTCACCCACGAAGCAAATCGAACTAGAACGTATAACGGAAGTTCAATCCTCCTCCCAAAGACAGTCTTCTTACACGTGTCGCATCACCAGATAGACCGTGGATCAGATCAAATCCTGTTTGCCCGTACGCTCCGAATTTCCATTGACCAGTCGAGAAGTTTACCTGTGGTCTGAATACAGTAGATATTCCGAATCTTTTGAATTCATTCACTGTCATATTTAAAGCGTTATCACCTATCTTCAAGTGGTCATATGAAAAACGTACTCCGGCAGAAGCACCAACGCTCCAGCGTAAACCGATCGGCATTTCATATTTCACATATAAAGGCACAAAGTAAGACGTTCTCGTAATGAATGTCGATTCCATATTCACAAACTCATTATAATCATACAAAGGCGTTATTGTAGTATCGGAAGTTTGCATTTGTGTAACGGTATCAAAATACCATGTTACGATCATTGTATCTCCTACGTAGGTGCTGTCTACACCAGAAGTTTCGCGCATAAACATATTATTCGCTCTATGCATTCCCATCCCAGATGCAAGTGACAATCTATTAGTTAAAGGATAACTAACCTCAAGACTCACAGATGTACCAAGGTCTTCGGTCAAGTTTTTGTCCATGGCAACAAACGTCTGAACGGTATAATCGTAATTGTTGAATCCCTTTTCAACCCCGGCATAAACATCTAGTGAGATCGGCAGACGTTGCTTCGATGGATGATTTGGCGTTGCACACATCAATAACAGATCATACGGCAATGGTTTTTCCTCGATTTCCTCGGTTTGAGCTATTGCTAACAATGTGTTCACATCTTCAATAACTGTTTCACGTCCAGCAGCTTCAGCATTCTGAGTTATATCAATAGTGCCATCTAAATTTTTAGTTCCTTCTGAAGCGTTCAGAGAGTTGTTTTGCTCAAATGATTCCTTTCCATTTGATTCATTATCGGCATCGGCTTTTGTTGTACCCTTCTCAATTGCTTCACTTTCTCCCTCATTTTGTTCAGCGGATGTATTATAAGTACTGTTTCCTTCTTCACCTTCTGTATAATTTGAGTTTCCCGCGTTCTCTAGGGCAGTTTTTTGTTGCTCTGATATATTCGCTGTAATCTCTTCTTTCTTCGATTTGTTTTGTAAGTCCTTTAAATTCGTCTCGCTTTCCATCGAACCGGCGTCTATGACAGTTGTCGCAGCAATTTGTCCATTGGCATTTTCTATTGTACTGTAGAATAGCACCCCTCCTATCGGCAATAGGAAAATGATCACGAGAGCAAACATCCAGATCAATCTTCCAGTACTCCCGAACAGTTCACTGTCAATGTTCTGCTTCACCGATTTCGGTGGCACCACCTGCTCATTGGCGAATGCATCTGAGAACAAATTTTCCAATTCATCAAATTCACTCATGACGCAAGTTTTTCAGTTGTTAATAATTGCTTGATCATTTTCTTTGCTTTTGAATATTGAGATTTGCTCGTTCCCTCGGATATACCTAGATACTCAGCGATCTCTTTATGTGTCAAATTATCAATTGTATACAGGGTAAACACGGTGCGGTATCCGTCCGGAAGTTGCTCCAGTGCCAGCTTCAATTTACGTTTGAGATCATTCGCTTCATTCATATTCTCTTGAGCAGAGTCTACCTGTGCGGTGTCAAACGTATAATCGTCATCTGTCAACGTCCATTTATAGTTCGTCTTGATATAGTTAAGAGCCGTTCTGATAGTGATCGTTTTGATCCATGGTCCGATCTCTTTGGAAGTATCGAACTTTGCACGGTTTTCATAGATCTTAATGAACGTCTCCTGCAGCACGTCATTGGCATCATCAGCGCAACGCGTGTAGCGGAGGCAAATAGAGTACATCCCTGATGAGTAGGCTCCGTAGATAATATCGAACCCCTTTTTCTCACCTTGAACAAAACTTTCAATAACCTCCGGCGTAATCACGTATAGTTGAATAGACTTAGTTGACACAAGTTAGAGATTAATTTCCTCCTCCCAAAGAATCGTTCGGGTTAGTATTCCCTCCTCCATTTGGATCCCAATTTGTAGAATCGTTCGGATTAGTATTTCCACCTCCATTCGGGTCCCAGTTTGTTGAGTCGTTTGGATTCGTGTTGCCTCCCCCATTCGGGTTCCAGTTTGTGGAGTCATCAACCCATGTCGTATCTACTTGATTGTTTGGTTGATTGATCGGCTCGATCGGATCGTCATTACATGACGTATTCATTCCTGCAATCGCTATTAGAGCTGTAAAATATGCTCCTCTTAAAATTAACTTACTATGTTTCATGGCACTTGTATTTAAATCGTTTGACTTAATTACAAATGTCAAAATGGAACGGTTGCCTGAAGCAGAAATTAATCTACCAATTCTCCGTATAGGTCGTAATGATCAGCTTTTGTGATCTTCACATTGGCAAAGTCTCCGATACGAACATAGGCGTCGGCCTTCTTGATAAGCACTTCATTATCAACTTCTGGAGAATCAAACTCAGTTCTTCCAATGAAGTAATCACCCTCTACCCTGTCGAATAGCACTTTGAATGTCCTACCTACCTTCTGTTGATTTAAGTCATAACTGATACCTGACTGCAATTCCATGATCTTATCTGCGCGTTCTTTCTTCACATCTTCGGGCACATCATCATCGAAGTTGTGTGCGTGTGTATTCTCCTCATGAGAATAAGTAAAGATTCCCAATCGATCGAATTTACTCTTTGCCACCCAGTCATACATTTCCTGGAAGTCCTCTTCTGTTTCTCCAGGATAACCAGCGATCAAAGTTGTTCTGATAGCAATACCTGGCACCATTTCGCGGATCTTGGCGATCAATTCTTCCGTTTTCTCACGCGTGATCCCTCTGCGCATGTCCTTCAATACTTTTGTTGACCCATGCTGTAATGGAATATCAAGGTAATTACAAATGTTATCCTTCTCTTTCATCACTTCAAGAACATCCATCGGGAATCCACTTGGATAAGCATAATGCAACCTGATCCATTCTATACCTTCAACATCCGACAATGCGCGAAGCAGGTCAGCTAAGGCTCGCTTTTTGTAAATATCTAATCCGTAATACGTTAGATCTTGTGCGATCAACATTAATTCTTTAACACCCTTCGCTGCTAAACCTTCTGCCTGTTTCACAAGATCTTCGATCGGTGTGGAAACATGCTTGCCTCTCATTAAAGGAATAGCACAGAAAGAGCACGGACGGTCACAACCTTCGGCAATTTTGAAATATGCAAAGTGCGATGGAGTTGTCAATAGGCGTTCACCTATGAGCTCGTGTTTATAATCAGCTTTCAAAGTTTTTAGCAAACGTGGTAAGTCTCTTGTTCCAAAGAACGAGTCTACCTCAGGAATCTCAGCTTCCAGCTCATCCCTGTAGCGCTCAGATAAACAACCTGTGACATACAGTTTATCAACCATACCATCCTGCTTGGCTTCTGCATACCTGATGATCGTATCTATTGATTCCTGCTTTGCATTATCAATAAAACCGCACGTATTAATGATCACGATTTCTGCATCATCCTCCATCGACTCATGTTCCACTTCAAACTTGTTTGCCTTCAGCTGTGCCATCATAACTTCTGAATCAAACAGGTTCTTCGAACACCCCAGTGTCACTACGTTTACCTTGTTCTTTTTAAGGGTCTTTGTTTTCATGCTGCAAAGTTAGGCAAATGTCCCGATCAAATCGTAATTGAGTGAATGGTATTATATTTGAATTAGAATTGAAAAAAGCTATGAAATACGCTCTATACACAATGGTTGCATTCGTATTATTAGGATGTGGCACACAAAAAGAACTAGAACAAGTGGACGAAACAGCCATAAATGTGGACAGTAAACCCGCAAAAGATATCATTACCGCTAAACTAGGTGAATCAAAAAGATCAGATGCGGTAACTATAAACAATGCAAGAATTGAAGGAAACCTGATGTATCTGATCGTAGAGTATTCAGGTGGATGTGAGAAACACGAGTTCGAACTTATTGGAAGCTATGCCGTAGCTAAATCACTACCACCACAACGAGGTATTCAATTACAACACAATGCAAATGGTGATAATTGTCGCGCGCTTATAACGGATACATTGATCGCAAACATTGAGGCTTTGGCCGCTGCACCAACCAAAGGGAGTGAAATATTCTTAAATTTGGAAGGATACGGAAAGCAACTTAAATACATCTACGAATAATATGAAAATTGGTGTCCTTCTCTCAGGGTGCGGCGTTTATGACGGCGCCGAAATTCAAGAAGCAGTATTAACATTATTAGCGATCGAAGAAATTGATGCAGAGGCCGTTTGTATCTCGATCAACAAGGATCAACATCATGTGGTTAATCACCTCAATGGTGAAGAAATGAATGAATCGAGAAACATGCTTGTTGAGAGTGCTCGAATCGCACGTGGAAACGTTAAAGACATCAATGAAGTTGATCCGGCAGATATCGATGCGCTAGTCATCCCCGGTGGATTTGGTAGCGCTAAAAATTTCACAACATGGGCGTTCGCAGGCCCTGAAGGCGATATTTTGCCAGAAGTAAAACTATTGTTGGTGAACATGGTGAATATCGCAAAACCAATTGCAGCCTTGTGTGTTAGTCCTGTGGTCCTAGCAAAGGCGCTGGAAGGATCTTCAATCAGTCTTAACATGACGATCGGTTCAGAAAGCGAGCCTTCACCTTATGATATCAACGGATTTTCTCAAGGATTACAATCAACAGGAATGCAAACAGAATTTAAGTCTGTGAAGGAAATTCTTGTGGACGAACAAAATAAAATCGTTACTGCTCCGTGTTATATGATGGAGGCAAACATTTTGGAGATCAGAAAGAATATTCGTTCTGCAATCGAAGCACTTCGCGACCTGGTTTAGTTTTTTTGTTAACAATAATTCTATCAAATTGTGGGAAACTCAAGGTTGCTATTTCTGAGTCTTCCATGATATAACCCTAAATTTGCATTATACAAAAGCTAACATTAGCGCTAAACTTTTATTATGAATGTATTTGGTATAAAAGGAGAAAAAGCTGATCTGGAAGCATCGATCGGACTGAAAAACCTTGGAAATCAATTCTGGAATTTAACCCCATCTGAACTTGTAGAAGACACGATCATTAATGGTCAAGGTGTTTTATCTGACACTGGAGCTATCGCGATCGAAACTGGCGAATTTACTGGGCGCTCGCCTAAGGATAGATTTGTAGTTTGTGACAACAAGACAGAAGATGCTGTTTGGTGGGGCGATATTAACATGAAGTTCTCACCTGAGAAATTTGATGCGCTTTACAACAGAATGAAGGCGTATTTGAATGGGAAGGATGTTTATGTTCGTGACGCATACGCTTGTGCTGACGATGAATTTAGATTAAACCTACGTGTTGTAACTGAGTACCCTTGGTCTAACATGTTCGCTTATAACATGTTCTTAAGACCTACAGCTGAGGAAGTGAAGAACTTCGATGCTGATTGGCACATTGTAAACGCTCCGGGATTCTTAGCTGACCCTGAAATTGACGGAACGCGTCAGCATAACTTTGCAGTTATTAACTTCACAAAGAAGATGATCATCATCGGAGGTACAGGTTACACCGGGGAGATCAAAAAAGGAATTTTCTCCGTGTTGAACTTTATTCTTCCACATGAGAAGAATGTACTTTCAATGCACTGCTCTGCGAATGTAGGTGAAGAAGGAGATACTGCTATTTTCTTCGGATTGTCCGGAACCGGAAAAACAACTCTTTCTTCGGATCCAAACAGAAGACTTATTGGAGATGACGAGCACGGTTGGACTGGTAACACAGTTTTCAACTTCGAGGGAGGATGTTATGCTAAGACGATAGACCTGTCTCGTGAGAAGGAACCACAGATCTATGATGCGATCAAATTTGGTGCGATCTTAGAGAACATTGGATTCAAAGAAGGTTCTGCTGAACCAGATTACCATGATGCATCAATAACACAGAACACACGTGTATCTTACCCAATCGATCACATCGACAATATCGTAACACCATCCAAAGCTGGAGCACCGAAGAACATCTTCTTCCTTACTGCGGATGCATTCGGCGTTTTACCTCCGATCTCTAAGCTTACGATCGAACAGGCAATGTATCACTTCATGTCTGGTTATACTGCTAAGGTTGCAGGAACTGAAATGGGAGTTACTGAGCCTCAACCATCATTCTCTGCTTGTTTCGGAGCTGCATTCTTACCGCTTCACCCAGCGAAATATGCTGAATTACTTGGAGAGAAATTGAACGGAACAGACATTAACGTGTGGTTAGTGAATACTGGATGGTCTGGAGGATCATACGGAGTGGGAGAAAGAATGAGCCTGAAGTATACGAGAGCAATGATCACAGCTGCAATGAACGGTGAATTGAACAATGTTGAATATCACACTCAGCCGATCTTCGAACTTCAGATTCCTAAGACTTGTCCAAATGTACCGAGTGAAATTTTGAACCCTAAAGATACTTGGGCAGACAAAGCGGCATTTGATGAGACTGCGAACAGCCTAGCATCTAAGTTCGTTAAGAACTTCGAGCAATTTGAAGAGCAATCAAGTGAAGCGATCCTTTCGGCAGCACCGAAAGTAATGGCTTGAACTTAAGCGATACTAAAACAAAAGGCCGGTAAACTACCGGCCTTTTTTATTTTATTACAGCTCCATCATTAGCTTCCTGTAAAGTTCGAGCATAGACTGAATATCATCGAGATGTACCTTTTCATTTGGCGTGTGGACATTATCTTCTGCCGCTCCTATAAAACACCAGTCAATTGGTAAACTAGACTTTTGAAGCATGCCACCATCTGACCCCCCTGCTGACTCTACTTCGAGCTGATAAGGTATTCCAGATTCCTCCGCGATCGAAATGATCTTATTCAAATAAGACCTTCTTGGTAATCCACTGTCGCGCATACTAATGGCGACACCTTTTCCATGAGTAACACCATCCGTCACCCAAGTAATATCTGATATCAACGCCTGATAAACCCCATATTCTTCTAGTAAATACTTTGCACAGAAACCTACAGCATTACCTCCGTGTTCCTCATACGTCGAAAATACAATCGCCCCATCTTCTAAGGTCTCCGCAACCTTCAGTGCATTCCACACCCCGAGGCGGTTATCCAAATAAGGGGATTGAACAAATGATTCTGACAATCTGAAGTTTGGCTTGTATGTAAGGATCGTTCCTCGGTCTATTTCTCTATCAAAGACGTATTTGACATCTGTATGAGATTCAGATTCGATCAACATTAGCTGTGTTTCGATCTGACCTTTTGAGTCCTCACCAACCAAGTCAATGCCATCCAGTAACTTGGGACCTCCGATCTTTATTAGCTCCTTGTCATAGCCGGTTGAAAAACCGATCGAATCCATATGTGCGTAGATCGCTGTTCGAGGCTTTCCAAATACTAGGATTACACAATCCTGAAATCCTCTTCCTTCTACAATTTTAGGTTCACACTTCCATGAACCCGCGTTATCTTTCACATAGTTTAAGATAAACTCCTTCATCCTAGCTTCATCACTCGCAGCGGAGCGAATTGAAGTCAATTCTTTTAATAATTCCATATTAGTATATCCCAAGATCTTTTAATTCAACATTTATAAGCTCCATCTCTTCTGCTAAAGGCAGCGATGAATTTAAGGGTAAGTGAATCTTTAGCTTACATTCAATTTGAAAATCTGGATCCGACATTTCAAGTTGATTCGTATTTATGAACTGCATCACTGCAGTCATTTCATCATAAGTAAACTGTAGCTCATACCATTGAAAAACTTCCATCCTCACAATAGCGCCATTTTCGAGAGCTTCTTTGGCTGCAGTTTTATAAGCATTTACAAGGCCACCTACACCCAACTTTGTACCACCGTAATAACGAACGACACCAACCAGTACATTTGTCAGGTCAAAGGCCTTTATCTGTCCAAGAATAGGAGTGCCGGCACTATTATTTGGTTCCCCGTCGTCATTCGCTCGATAAATGCTTTGGTCTCTACCGAACCTGTATGCATAACAAAGATGTCTGGCTTGATGATGTTCTTTACGCCATTTCTCCAACCATACTTTCGCTTCTTCCTCATTAAGACAAGGAACAGCAATACCTATAAACTTGGAGCCTTTCTCCTTGTATAGACCTTCGCTCCTGCCTTTAAGCGTTAAATATGTAGATGTGTCTTTCAACTAAATTTCCGTAATTTGCGCCTATGAAGCGTATTTCAATTATCACGTTTGCAATGTTACTCATTTTTTCATGCAAGAAAAAAGAGGAACCTGTTGATCCTTGCCAAAATGGATTTTTAGATGCAGGAGAACAACTACCGGATTGCGGTGGCCCCTGCCCTCCATGTCAAGAGAATTATACGAGCTCACTTTACCTTAAGGTGAACGGAAAGGAAACAACGTTTTCAACGAAATCACTTTCTTACAATGGTTCAAATTGGACACTATCAATGAGCAATGATACGCTAGATATTCAGCTAGACCTTGGAAACAATGGAGCCGTTGGATCATATGCGATGAGTCCATTGAATTCCAATTGTGACTATTACGGAATTAATTATCCTGTTTTAAGTGATGCTAATTTTGCGATTAGTTATCATGATACCACGGCCAACCGAATGAGCGGATTCTTTCAGGCTAAATTCTCAAGACCTGGATTTGTAGACACCGTCCGGATAACCAATGGACAGTTCGACTATTACGTATATTAAAAAAGGCCGGTTGAACCGGCCTTTTCTTTTATTGTATTGTTAGTTTCTTTTCCAGATCTTCCAGATAAGCCCTAAACTGTTTATCCGTTTCAGATAGATTCATCACCGTGCGGCATGCGTGAAGTACTGTCGCGTGATCTTTTCCTCCGCAGTGCGCTCCAATGTTTGCCAATGATGATTTCGTCATCTTCTTAGAGAAGTACATTGAGATCTGTCTCGCCTGTACAACTTCTCTTTTTCTTGTTTTACTCTTAAGGATCTCTAGCGGTAGATCGAAATAATCACAAACCACTTTTTGAATATACTCAATAGAGACTTCGCGAGCCGTGTTCTTCACAAACTTGTCTACCATTTGCTTCGCAAGGTCAAGAGTGATTGACTTCTTATTCAACGACGCCTGTGCAAGCAATGTATTCAAAGCCCCTTCCATCTCACGAACGTTCGTGTTGATCGAGTAAGCAAGGTATTCTACAACCTCCTTGGGAAGCTCGATTCCATTTCCATACATCTTCTTCTCAAGGATCGCCATTCTTGTCTCAAGATCAGGAGCACTCAGATCAGCAGAAAGTCCCCATTTGAATCTTGATAGTAATCGCTGCTCCATTCCCTGCATTTCTACAGGTGGCTTGTCACTCGTTAGAATGATCTGCTTACCGTTCTGGTGCAGGTGATTAAAGATGTGGAAGAATACATCCTGTGTTTTTTCTTTTCCAGAGAAGAACTGAACGTCATCAATGATCAGAACATCTATCATTTGATAGAAGTGTATAAAATCGTTAGTCGTCTGGTTCTTAATGGCATCAATAAACTGATGTGCGAATTTCTCAGAACCAACGTATAGAACTGTCTTATTTGGGAACTGATTTTTGATCGCAATTCCAATAGCATGCGCCAGGTGTGTTTTACCAAGTCCTACACCTCCATAGATCAATAATGGATTAAATGCAGTACCTCCTGGTTTATTTGCTACGGCATAACCTGATGCTCTAGCCAACCTGTTGCAATCACCTTCAACGAAATTCTCGAAAGAATATGATGGATTTAGATTAGAATCAACATTAACCTTTTTAAGTCCCGGGATAATGAATGGATTTCTGATCTGCTTCTCTTCAACATTCAATGGCATAGATACCGGTGAATTCTTTAGAGCCTTTTTATTAAGAGCTGGTAATTTTACGGTATACGGTGTTGAGTTCGTAGCATTGTTCTCCATAACAATACTGTACTCAAGTCTACCATCTGGTCCTAGTTCCTTTTTGATCACCTTTTTTAACAAGGTAATGTAGTGTTCTTCTAACCACTCATAAAAGAAATGAGAAGGCACCTGAATTGTTAGCACGTCATCTTCTAACTTTACAGAAACAATAGGTTCAAACCATGTCTTGTACGCCTGAAGGGAAACATTGTCCTTGATCGTCTTTAGACAGGTCTGCCATATGCCATCATGGTCCTTGGTCATGTTAATATCTTGTTTTAGCTCGTTAATATCTTGGTCTGGAAACGATAAATCCTTGCAGTTTCAGTGAATTAGAATCGTGACGTTTCCGTGGAGACAAATATTTACATAAAAAAGTTAAAAAAAAAGTTGTTTTCGGGTTGACTTTTTAAAAAGTTTTACTTCC
>JBMSGX010000031.1:0-15622 GCA_049416285.1 Crocinitomicaceae bacterium
GGTATGTTACCTAAGAACAAGCTTGGAAGAGCATTATTTACTAATCTAAAGGTTTACAGAGGATCTGAGCACAATCAAGAAGCGCAGAAGCCTGAAGTACTTAACCTTGATACATTTAAATAAGCATGGAAGTAATTAACACATTAGGAAGAAGAAAAACAGCAGTTGCCAGAGTTTACCTTACAAAAGGTAAAGGTAACGTGACTGTAAACAAGAAAGATTACAAAGAGTTCTTTCCTGTGGCAGTTCTTCAGTCAAAGATCAACCAACCGTTTGAATTGACAGATACTGTAGGTCAGTATGATGTTAGAGTAAACGTTGCTGGAGGAGGAATAAACGGACAAGTGGAAGCTATCCGTTTAGGAATCTCAAGAGCATTGGTTGCTGTGAATGAAGAAAACAAACCATTGTTGAAAGAAGAAGGACTAATGACTCGTGACCCTCGTATGGTTGAGCGTAAGAAGCCTGGTCAGCCGAAGGCACGTAAGAAGTTCCAGTTCTCGAAACGTTAATCGAATATTACAATATTTTGGCGGTTGTTTAGTATCCAAGTCCCTAAGTACTGCGAAAGCCCCTTTCGGACTGATTACTAAAGGAACGTAAACAATTAAAAATTAGAAAAATGTCAAAAGCAAAATTTGAAGATCTTTTAAAAGCTGGTGTTCACTTTGGACACTTGAAAAGAAAATGGAATCCGGCAATGGCGCCGTACATCTTCGAGGAGAAGAAAGGTATCCACATTATCGATCTAAATAAGACAATTGCACACCTCGACCAATCGAGTGCAGCGCTTAAGCAAATTGCAAAGTCAGGAAAAAAGATTCTTTTCGTAGCTACTAAGAAACAAGCAAAAGACATCGTTGCTGAAAAAGTAAAGGAAATCAACATGCCTTTCGTAACAGAGCGATGGACTGGGGGAATGTTAACAAACTTCCAGACAACAAGAAAGTCTATCCGTAAAATGACGTCTATCGACAAAATGAAGACTGACGGTACTTGGGATACACTAAACAAAAGAGAGCGTCTATTCAAAACTCGTCAGAGAGAGAAGCTTGAAAAGAACTTCGGTTCTATCGCGGACATGACACGTCAGCCTGCGGCGGTATTCATCGTTGATATTTTAAAAGAGCACATCGCTCTTAAAGAAGCGAAGCGTTTGAACATCCCAACATTCGCAATGGTTGATACAAACTCTAACCCGAAAGCAGTTGATTTCCCAATCCCTGCTAACGACGATGCTACTAAATCGATCACAATCATTCTTGACGAGATCTGTGGAGCTATCAAAGAAGGTTTAGAGGAAAGAAAGTCAGCGAAAAACGATTCTGACAAGGCTGAAAAGAAAGCTGAGAAAAAAGCAGAGGCAACTGAAGAGGTAAAAACTGAAGAGCCAGCTGCTGAGAAAAAAGAAGAAAAAGCTGCTGAGTAATCAGGAGTTATTTAATAACGATAAAAATTTAGATCGATGGCAATAACAGCTGCAGATGTAAACAAATTAAGAAAGCAGACAGGAGCAGGAATGATGGACTGCAAAAAAGCTCTTGTTGAAACAGACGGTGATTTCGACGCGGCAGTAGACGTTCTTAGAAAGAAAGGTCAGAAAGTTGCTGCTAAAAGAGGTGAGAACGAAGCTAAAGAAGGAGTAATCTTCGCTCAAACTACTGAAGACGGAAAATCAGGAGTAGTTCTAAAACTAAACTGTGAGACTGACTTCGTAGCGAAGAACGATGATTTCAGAAACTTCGTTCAGTCTATCGTTGATATCGCAATCGCGAACATGCCGGAAAGTGCTGATGCTCTTCTTGCGCTTTCATACGATGATAAATTAACTGTTGGTGAGAAGATCACTGAGCAGATTGGTGTAATCGGTGAGAAATTAGAGGTGTCAGGATTGTCTACGCTTAAAGCAGACAAAGTTGTAGCTTACAACCACCCAGGAAACCAGCTTGCTACAATCGTAGCATTGAACATGGATGGAGAAGGTGTTGATGAGGCAGGACGTCAGGTAGCAATGCAAGTTGCTGCAATGAACCCGATCGCATTGAACAAAGATCAGGTTGATGCTGAAACTATTTCTCGTGAGCTGGAAGTTGGTAAAGACCTTGCTATTCAGGAAGGGAAGCCAGCAGATATGGCAGAGAAGATCGCTCAAGGAAGATTGAACAAATTCTTCAAAGAGAACACGCTTCTAAGCCAGGCTTTTGTACGTGATAACAAGCAAACTGTTGAGCAGTTCTTGAACTCAACTCAAAACGGTCTAACAGTAATCGACTTTAAGAGACAATCTCTTAGCTAATTCGATTATCGTAATACTGAGCCGCTGTATCTTTACAGCGGCTTTTTTTGTCAATAAACTATGAAATACACGTATTTAATTTTTGCAATGCTCTTCACTTTAAGCTGTGCACCAACAAGGTTCATAGAGCCGGTTGAAGAGGGTAAGCTGGCTGCGGGAGCTACCTTCGGTGGACCACTGATTGATTTTGCCGGAGCTCCGATCCCGGTGCCGTTAACTTCCTTAGAGGTAGGTTATGGTTTTAAGGAAAACCTCACTTTTTCTGGAGGACTACATACAACAGCTGCAGTATTCGGAAATCTACAAGTTGATCTTGGAGGAACTTATAAATTTTTAGATCAGGAGCGATTTAGACCTAACCTAAGCGTTTCACCATCGTTAAATACCGTCTGGGATATCTATGACAAAAAGATCAAGGCGTGGCCGGTTATAGACTTGAATGCTTATTGGAATTATGGTAAGAAAAATAACTACGTGTATATCGGAGCAAACAGCTTTGTTGAATTTTCAGGTACTAGGGCTTTAGATCAGGATCAACCTACACCGATTCTATTCAATCCACAGATTGGACACGTATTGAAAGGAAAGGACCGCAAGTGGGAGTTCATTTCGGAGATAAAATTCCTGAGCCCTTTTACCAATAGTTCCTATGCTTTTGTTCCATACAGGAGCTTCACTGGTAACTTTGGTGCGACGGGAGTTTTCCTCGGATATCGCTATTATTTTAACCTTAAACAGAAGTAGAAATGAGAATATTTGGATTTATAGTCTTTATAGCAGCTCTTGCTTCTTGCAAGAAGGTTAATTTGGATGGATTAGCTTTTCCAAGTGAGAAACTGGAGTCTTACGCTTTTGAAAATGCTGAGGGAGAAGTTATCGTGCACGATTCTATCTTGGCGACAAGTGATAATTACACGTTGTTGACATTTAATTCTGTTGATGCGAATACAGGTGAAGAGTTCCAGATCTACGGTGTCTTCATCGGTGATACTGCAACTATCACGACGGATACTTTAATCGTTTACTTCCACGGCCAATCTAAGCATATGGACCATTATTTTGGAAGAGCCTCATTGTTGGCACACGTCGGTGGTAAGTATAACTATAACGTACTAATGATGGATTATCGCGGCTACGGCATGTCTGAAGGAACAAGCACCGAACAGGGATTATTCGAAGATGCAGACGCAGTGATAGATTGGATCAAAGGGCGAGGAGCAGATCCCCAAAAGACAGTTTTTTACGGATACAGTTTAGGGGCAATCCCTTCAATTGACAGAACTGCATATAGGTCCGATTTTCAACCTGCAAAACTAATTATAGAAGCACCTTTAGCTTCAGTTGAGTATCTGGTGCATGCATCGACAGTTATTCAAGTGGATCCTGATTTCGTAACAAATCTGGATTTTGAAAATGCGGAAAAGATAAAAGACGTTGACGAGCCATTGCTATGGATGCATGGAGTAGAAGACACCTATGTAGCCATTGAGAATGGAGAGATCATTTACAACAACCATGGAGGTTCAGTGAAGCAGGCCGAAAGAGTTGAAGGATCAGATCATTCGGAAGTTCCGATTGTAATGGGGATTGATGTTTACTTGGAAAAGGTATTAGGATTCATTCGAAATTAATAAACTCTATCCTGTTTAAATTTAGTGTGCCTGTTCAATAGTGAGCTCAGAGCAAATGTGTTATATTTGCCCAACCCTAAATGCTAAAAATGAAATACAAAAGAGTCCTTCTCAAGCTAAGTGGAGAATCACTGATGGGGAAGAAGTCGTTTGGAATCGACAATGAACGTCTGAGTGAATACGCGCAGCAGATCAAGGATATTCACGATGCAGGTATTGAAGTTGCGATCGTGATCGGAGGAGGAAACATTTTTAGAGGAGTTCAGGCCGAAGAAGGCGGAATGGATCGAACGCACGGAGATTACATGGGAATGCTTGCGACGATGATCAATTCAATGGCGCTTCAGGCAGCTCTGGAGTCAGCAGGAATTAAAACACGTCTTCAGTCAGCGATCGAAATGAAAGAGATCGCAGAGCCTTTTGTAAGAAGAAGAGCAGTGCGTCACCTTGAAAAAGGTAGAGTTGTGATCTTTGGTGCAGGGACAGGAAACCCTTACTTCACTACTGACTCAGCGGCTTCATTGAGAGCGATCGAGATCAATGCTGATGTTATTTTGAAGGGAACCCGTGTTGATGGTATTTACACTGCAGATCCGGAAAAAGACCCAACAGCGAAGAAATACGATACGATCACATTCGATGATGTTTATGAGAATGGATTGAAAGTAATGGACATGACCGCATTTACGTTGTGTAAGGAAAATGACTTACCAATTATTGTGTTTGACATGGACACACCAGGAAACCTGAGAAAAGTATTGGCAGGTGACAATGTTGGTACTGTAGTTAGTAACTAGAAAGTAAAAAGAGATGATCGAAGAATTAACCATGGTTTACGACGAGTTTAAAAGCTCGAATGAAAAGAGTTTAACACACCTTGAAAATGAATTGTTAAAGATTCGTGCAGGAAAGGCTTCGCCTGCAATGCTTACTGGTGTAATGGTCGATTACTACGGTTCGCCAACTCCTTTGCAACAGGTGGCGAATGTGAACACAATGGATGCACGTACGCTTACAGTTCAGCCATGGGAGAAAACAATGTTGGAAGAGATCAATAAAGCGATTCTTCACGCGAATCTTGGTTTAACACCGCAGGACAATGGTGAGGTGTTGATCATCAACATTCCACCACTCACAGAGGAAAGACGTAGAGATCTTGTAAAGAAGGCTAAATCCGAGGGGGAGCATGCAAAAGTTGGCGTACGTAACCATAGAAAGGATGCAATGGATATGGTAAAAAGTTTAAAAGATGATGGATTGTCTGAAGATATGCAGAAGGATGCGGAAGAAGAGATCCAGAATATTACAAATGCCTACACAAAGAAAGTAGACGAGCTAATTGAGCTAAAAGAAAAGGATATCATGACGATCTGATCGAATCGAATATATTTAAAGGTAAAAGGAAGCTCCTCATTGAGGGGCTTCTTTTATTTTATAACGATCTCTACCCGTCGGTTAGCTTGTTCTTCGTAAGAGAACTTGGGGTCTTCAAAAATGGGTTTCGTATTTCCGAATCCAACGGAGGAAAGTCGGTTTTTGTCAATACCGTTTTCGGTCAAATAATGAAGTACGCGTTTTGCGCGAGCTTCTGACATCTTTTGAGCCGCTATCGTGTTCTTTTCGCTGTCAAAATGGACGTGCCCTTGTATTTCGATCTCTATATCAGCATTCAGTGCCAAAAAGTCTTTTAGTCTTTTTAGTCTTGGTTCGGAACTTGGTAGGATCTCACTTTTTCCAGGTAAGAATTCTATTTCCTCCAAAAGCATTTTTTTACCGCTTGAGACGCGTTCTAAGTCCAGAAAAACCTCCTTGCCCTCCATGGCTTCAATAGGAACCTCGATGTCCATGAAAAAGTATCCTTGCGCATCGCAGGAAATCTGCAGCTTACATCGTCGCTCTACATTAAAGAAGAAGTCTGAACCGATGTACATAGCTTCAAGGTCTCTGCTTCCTAAGATGGTGATACTACCAATAATTGGCGTTTTTGTTTCAGCATCTTGAATATGAATACTCAATGTCGGAGCGAAGTCATCATCACGCAGATCCACAACCTTACGCTCAACTTCGAGTTTCTGAAAGGTAGTATACGTGAAGTTTAGATCAAGTTGCTCTTCGGATTTCTTATCCGTTGCAAAAATGATCATGATCTTTTCCGCTTTTTTTAATTCAACGGAATACATGAAACCATTGCCCGTTTTTTTTGAAAGTCCAACAGTGCTCATACTGTCTTTCACCATCATTCTTTCGATCTCTGAAATCCCACTGCCTATTTCGTCACAAATATCTTTTCTGTCTTCTTTGAAAACCAACATCTGTACAAAACCGCTCGCAATGGATGCTGAGAGATCCAATTCACCATCATCGGGTGCTATATAGGTGCACCAGATCTGATTTTCTTTAAGCTTTTCATTTAAAAAAGGATAAGCATCCTGGATTGTTGCGTTTTTTTCTCCTGAGAATTGCAATGTATAATCATCATTATCAAAAATATTGATGGCGCCAACACAACTGTTTATCGCAGGAGATTGAGCAACTCCTAGAAATAGGATCAGTTGAAAAGTTAGGTATGTAAGGTATTTCAGCAACTTGGTTAAAGTTAGAGCAAAACTAAGGAGAGATTAAGTTTTTAACAATATGTTTTAAAATGGAATTTGTTGAAAATCCAACATTACTTCACGAGGATCTCAACCCGGCGATTCGCTTGTTCTTCGTGAGAAAATTTAGCTTCTGGATAAACAGGACGTGTATTTCCATAGCCAACTGTTGTTAGCCTTTCCTTATCCACACCGTTATCTGTGAGGTATTTCATTACGCGCTTTGCTCGGGCTTCAGATAATTTATCGTATTCACGTTTGTTATCTCCTTTTGCATGTACATGGCCTTGGATCTCTACATTGAGATCAGAATTCAGAATCAAGAAATCTTTTAGACGTTTGAGTTTTGGAAACGAACTTTCAGTTATTTCACTTGTTCCTCTGTTAAACTGGATTTCTTCCAGCTGAATACTTTTACCGCTTGTTGCTCTCTCCAGCTCCACAATGAATTCTTTGTTCTCCGTTCCAGGTACCTCAATTATGATGTCGTTGAAGAAATATCCTTCAACTTCCGCATTCAATGATAGTTTACACTTTCTACCTACACTGAAATAGAAATCAGAACCAATATATTGAGCAGCAAGCTTCTTGTGCCCATCGATGGAAAGTCTTCCGATTAGAGGTCTTTTCGTCCCTTTGTCAAGCAATACGATATGAATACTTGGGGTAAATTCATCCTCTCTAAAATCGATCGTTTTAGTATCAGCAGGTGCAGCTCCGCTGGGCAGAAAACTCCAGTTTAGCTTCACTTTATCTGTTACGCCCTCGTCGGCAAAAAATACGACGTGGATTTTTTTACCCTCTTTAATTCGAAGAGTGAAGAGTCTTCCGTCTCCCGTCTCCTGAGCAAGTCCTACAGTTTTCTTTGGATCTAATTGAATTCGTTCTATTTCAGCGAGACCTCGATTAATTTCCCCACAAATATCATTTACTTCCTCTTTGAAGATGATCATTCTCAATCCACCGCTGGCCAGACTCGCATTGAAGTTAAGCTCGCCATCCTCTGAAGCAAGATAGGAGCACCAGATTTGATTTTGTGAGACCTTTCCTTTCAATGAAGGGTATGAAGTTTCAAGGTCATTACCTTTTTTGTCTGTAAAGGCGATATTGAATTCTCCATTATAGAAGATATTGGCTGCGTCAGTACAAACATTAGCCTGTGCATGGGCGAATGATCCCAGGAATAGAAAAATGGCCAGTGACCATATGTATTTATAGGCTAACTTTGTCATAGTGCTGCGTAAAGATATCGATTCGGCAACAGATTGAAAAATAGTTTTTTGTGAATACCCTTTATTCAAAAATCGGACCAGAAGAATTAAAGAAAATAGTAGATCGTTTTTATGATCTCGTATTTCATGAATCGTCCATTTCACATTTGTTTCAAACAGACAGGGATTTGATCAAAAAGAAGCAGTACATGTTCTTAACTCAATTTCTTGGTGGGCCACAGATTTATTCGGCAGAATATGGTCATCCTCGAATGCGCATGAGACATTTGCCTCACGCTATTGATGATGCGGCTAAAACAGAGTGGCTAAGATGTATGAAACAAGCGATTAGTGAATCTTCACTTAGTGATGAGCTGAAAGATGCATTGTACAACTGCTTCCCTCAGGTTGCTCAGCACATGGTGAATCGGTAATTACATGTTTACTTGAACTTTCCCGATCGCTCGCGCTCGAATAAAAAGGTCTTTCGATCTAGGATGAATGTCTTGCAGCGAGATAGATTCTATAGATCCTTTCATAAATACACCTTCTTCGATCTCGCCATTCAAGGAACCTGCAATGCTAAGCTTTAAAGTGTCAATGTAAGGATTGATATCGATCACGGCGGATTCTCTTACTTTTTGAGTGATCTTTTTGTCAAACATCCATTTGGCAGATCGCAATAACATGTTCTTGGTTTGGAGATCAAATTCCAAATCTGGTAAAGAGACTATCTGATTGGATGTATCGATTTCAGGTGTTCCCTGAAGATACAAAGTCCCTTTTTTATCTCCTGAAAAATTGACTTCCAAGGAGATCTTGCTATCAGCAGCGCCGTGAACAGCGAGGCTGTCAAAAACAACAAGCTTATTTTTCAAAGTCATTTCCTGCCCTGCAAGAGCGCGGTTGAGAATAGCATTTAATGAGTCATAACTGGCGATCACATCGACTTCTACATTGAATCCTTCTTTTTCTTTATGTACTGATAAATAGGGAAGGGCAGTTGTGTCTAACTCAGGTTTTTCCAGTTGAACAACAGGTAAAGCGGAGAGCAATGCATTCATAGAAACATAGTTCTTACTGTATTCCAGTTCTGAGAGAGAAATACTGCGCGGACGGATAGCAAAAAAGCCAAACCCTTCCATATTTATTGGTTCTTTCAATGCTTCCCAAACGCCTTCAAGATCTTCTTTCAAACTGATCGAAGATATTTCTCTGTCAATATCTACTTCCAACTCTTTCAAGGCCACTGTCACCTCCTTTTCAATACGTTCTGTTGCGTTGTAGTTAAATACAGTGATCTTACAAGGTGAAAGTGCTTTTACTTCCTTGAGTTGTGTTTTGGAGATCAGGCTGTAATCTTCCGTAATTCCTATTTCTGTGCGATAAGCGACACGCATTTTACGCATGGGTTCATTGATCCCGCATGTGGCGTAAATACGCGGTGTTAAACAGTTTCCCTGCTCATTAAAAAGTTCTGTACATTTTGCGCAATAGCTCAGCTTTAAAGCGTATTTTCCGTTTACAGTGTAGTGCAATTCTTTATCTATCCCTTCAAATTGAATCGGACTTCTTTTGAATTCATATTCCACACTTACACCTTCACACTGTTCTTCCTTGCCTCTAAAAACGGTTGGAAGCTCGGTATTGGTTTCATCAAAATAAGGTTGAAGATCTATTTTGATCGGAACAGATATGAAAGATAGGGGTTGCGCAATGACCGTATCCTTATTTGTTACGGTGACTTCTGGCGCCTCAGGTTTGATGGTTTTACACGAAGAGAGGGCTAATGCGAGCGCTATTCCTAAAAGGTATCTCATTTTTTGTAAAGCCGAACGGATTGAGATAGCTTGGGTTTGTAGCTGATCGCTTCTATTTCTTGCTCCGTTGAGTCAAGCTTAGTTGTTTTTGGTTCTTTTGCTGGTACGGCGTACAGATCAAAATAAAGGTTGTCGCCATTGTGTCTCATTGTCGAACTGTAAATATCACCCATTACCTGATACATGCCATACAAGGTATTATTCATCAGTGTAAGCTCCATAATGATCCCGTTTTGCTCGTCCAATTCAAAGTGTTTACTATTTCCTTTTGATTTTGCCCTGATGAGGTAATCCTTTGTGATCTCTCCGTATTTTGCGCTGTGATAGATCATTGTGTAAGACCATAGTGAGTCCTCTACCTTCTCTTTCATAATAAAGTCAACATCCACTGTATCGTTGGGTCTTTGTTCGAAAGCAAGGATCATTTCACCGGCATAGGAACCGACCCAGTCCTTGGGAAACTCCTGCCCATAGGATACGTGACCAAGGAGTAACGCGAAAAAAAGTAATTGTCTCATTTCTTACGTTTGAATAAAAATAAAAAAAGGTCTCTTTCCAGAGACCTTTTCACGGCAACAATTATGCCTTATGCATTTACATTGATGTGTGTCAAAATGTTGTTGAACACTTCACAAGGACGCATTGCAGAAGCGGCTTTTGCTTCATTCGGGAAGTAATATCCATCGATATCCATTGCGTTCCCCTGTACTGCGTTCAATTCACTCACGATCTGAGCTTCGTTATCAGCTAACTCTTTCGCGATTGGTGCGAAGATGTTTTTCAATTCAGCATCTTTCGATTGTTCAGAAAGCTCCTGCGCCCAATACATTGCCAAGTAGAAATGACTTCCTCTATTGTCTAATTCTCCCGCTTTACGTGATGGTGATTTATCGTTCATCAAGAACTTCGTTGTAGCATCATCCAAAGTTTCTGAAAGCACTTTTGCTTTTGCATTTCCATACTTCTCACCGAGGTGCTCTAAAGAGACTGCCAATGCCAGGAATTCCCCAAGTGAATCCCAACGCAAGTGGTTTTCTTCATTGAACTGCTGAACGTGTTTTGGAGCAGACCCTCCGGCTCCGGTTTCAAATAATCCTCCTCCGTTCATCAATGGAACGATCGAAAGCATTTTTGCCGAAGTACCAACTTCCAGAATAGGGAATAGATCTGTTAAGTAATCACGCATTACGTTTCCAGTTACAGAGATCGTATTCTCACCTCTTTTTAGTCTTTCAAGCGTAAATGTCGTTGCATCTTTCAATGAAAGGATTCTGATATCCAGACCATTTGTGTCATGGTCTTGCAGGTAAGCGTTTACTTTTTTGATCAACTCCGCATCGTGTGCACGGTCTTCGCTCAACCAGAATACTGCTGGCCAACCTGTAGCACGCGCTCTGTTTACTGCAAGCTTCACCCAATCCTGAACTGGTGCGTCTTTTACTTGACACATTCTCCAGATGTCTCCGTCCTCAACGCTTGTCTCAAGAATAGTTGTACCATTCGCGTCAACGATAGACACTTTTCCATTTTCTGAAAGGATAAATGTTTTGTCATGAGAACCGTACTCTTCCGCTTTTTGTGCCATTAGACCAACGTTAGGAACAGTTCCCATAGTCGTTGGGTCGAATGCACCATGCTCTCTACAGAAGTCGATAGTTGCCTCATACAAAGGTGCGTAGCTGCTATCTGGGATCACAGCTTTCGTGTCTTGTGATTTACCTTCTTTATTCCACATTTGTCCTGAGTTACGGATCATCGCAGGCATTGAAGCATCAATGATCACGTCGCTCGGTACGTGGAGGTTTGTAATTCCTTTATCTGAATTTACCATCGCAACATCAGGGTTGTGAGCATAGCAATCTGCGATGTCGGCCTCGATCTCTTTTCTTTTGTCTTCAGGTAGCTCTTGTATCTTACTGATCAAATCACCGAAACCGTTATTTACATCAACACCGATCGTGTCAAGCAATGCTCCATGCTTCTCAAATACGTCAGCAAAGAAAACGCGCACTGCATGTCCGAAGATCACAGGATCCGAAACCTTCATCATTGTCGCCTTCATGTGCAATGAGAAAAGTATACCGTCTCTGCGCGCTTCAGCCACTTGCTCCTCCAGGAATGAGATCAGTGCTTTCTTACTCATCTTAGTTGCATCGATAACCTCGCCAGCTTGTAGTGCAAGGTTTTCTTTCAATGTCTTTGTATTTCCGCTTGCATCCGTGAAGACAATGTTCACGTTTGTTGCACTACTCATCGTCGCAGACTGCTCATTTGAACGGAAATCACCCGCTGTCATGTAAGAAACATGTGATTTAGAATCTGCAGACCATGCTCCCATTGAGTGTGGATGCTTTTTAGCATACTCCTTAACCGCTTTTGGCGCACGACGGTCAGAATTCCCTTCACGAAGTACAGGGTTCACTGCACTTCCTTTTATCTTGTCGTAACGTCCTTTGATATTCGCTTCTTTATCGTTCTGAGGCTCTTCCGGATAATCAGGTAAAGCATATCCTTTCGCCTGAAGTTCCTTGATCGCTTCTTTCAACTGAGGAACAGAAGCCGAGATGTTCGGAAGCTTTATGATGTTTGCCTCTGGAGTTTTTGCTAACTCACCAAGTTCAGCTAACGCATCACCAATTTTTTGATCGTCATTTAGAAAGTCTGAGAAATTCGCAATGATCCTTCCTGAAAGAGAAATATCTCTTGTTTCGATCTTGATCCCTGCCGGTTCAGTATAAGCTTTGATGATAGGCAATAGCGAGTATGTTGCTAATGCTGGTGCTTCATCAGTTTTCGTGTAAATGATCTTTGGTGTATCTGCTGACATCATGGTGAATTTTTGGTTTCTCAAGAAACCGATAATATTTTGTTTTTGTAAGGGTTACAAATTTACCTTTTGGCAAGGATAAAGTCAATAGGCGAACGATTATAATCCATTCAAATATTCAAACATTTTGGAAAAGGCTCTTGCGCGATGACTGATCTTGTTTTTTTCGTTCATACTCATCTCCGCAAAGGTCTCCTCATAGCCATCCGGGACAAAGATAGGGTCGTATCCAAATCCCTCATCACCTCTTTTTTCCGGAATGATCTTTCCTTCAACGATACCTTCGAACGTGTGCATTTCTCCATTGATATGTAAGGCGATCACGGTTCTAAATCTAGCCGAGCGGTCTTCTTCGTCACTTAATTTCGATAGCAGCAGGTTCATGTTGTCCTCACTGTTCTTTTGCTCTCCTGCGTAACGCGCGGAAAAAACACCCGGCTCATTGTTCAGACTATACACCTCTAAGCCCGTGTCATCTGCGAAGCAGTCTATGCCAAAACGATCCACGATGTAATTCGCCTTTAAGATTGCATTTCCTTCAAGGGTTGGAGCGGTCTCAGGAATATCTTCCTTCAGCTGGAGATCTTTTAATGTGAGTAGTTCCGTTCCTTCAGGAAGCATTGAACTGATTTCTGCAGCTTTATTTAAATTTCCGGTAGCGAAAACGAGTTTCATTTTTCAAACAGCTTTAAGTAATTCTTTTTGTTGGCTTCTACGGAATAGGCATTCAATACGCGCTCTTTTCCCTTTTGACCAACTGAGCGCCGAAGATTACTGTCCTTGAGTAAATTGCTCAAAGTACTTTTCCATTCGGTTGTATTTCCGCAAATGAATCCATTCTCACCGTCCGAAATAATCGTGGAATTAACTCCAACCGGAGATACAACTGCGGGTATTCCCAAAGCCATGTATTGCAGAGCTTTGAAACCGCATTTCCCTCTTGACCATTCATTATCTGTAAGTGGCATTACACCAATATTTATCGAAGCGAGATCTTGAATTTCAGTAGAAGCATTCCAGGGAGTGAATTCTAAATAATCTCTTTCAACTGCTAGCGGTTGATTGGAAATAACACGAAATTTAAAGTTGAATTCATTCGAAAGTTCATCCAACACTGGAATAATGTCATTGAGATATTGCATCGTTGTGTGAGAACCGGTCCAGCCGATAACAGGAATATCATTATCAGGATTTCCTTCAAGGTTGTGGACATGAACGGTATCTATCGTTGTAGGGATAATCTGCGTATGCTGATTGTATTGTTTTGCATATTCCTCCAGATAAGCATTTCCGACAGTGATTGTATCCGCAAGACGCATGATCTTGTTCACCTTCTTATACATTTTCAGCTTTTGGAAACGCGCATTTGAATCGCTGTAATTTGGAAGCCAGATCGCATCGTCGAAATCGTAGATAAACTTTCTTCGAAGCACTTTTGCGATCATCCATTCAAATATTGCAGGACCTACCATAGAAGCCTCTCTGTGAATGAAGATGTGATCGTATTTGGATAGAGTGAACATGAGTACCCATCTGCGAATAAAGCTTCCAGATAGTGTCATAACCTTAGCGAAAGTTGAACCTTCTTTGTAAAGTGTATTCCAGCCCTTTTGAGAAAGGAACGGTTTCATTGTGATCTCGAATCCCTGTTCTTTGAGGTAAGGTAAATACTGCTCAAAACGAAAGCGCTGGGACGGTGCACTCGCGGGAGGGTAGGGCGCTATGATCAAGATGCGTTTACCCATTGATCTTTTCGTAAACGTTTAGATATCGTTGAACACCCTCTTCTAATGAAAAATACTCTTGAGCTCCCTGCATGATCAATTGCGTGTCGAATTGATTCGGTTCAATTTTCGCAGTTGCATAGGATTGAGCATCAAATTCAGAAATTAACGTTCCGGCTTTGTAACGCTTAACGATTCTGTCTGTATCTCCAACACCTGTGTTGCATACAAGAGGTTTACCCATTGCCATGATCTCTCCTTGCTTGGTAGGAGAGGAGGCCTTTTTGGAAAAAGTAGGGCGGATGAAAAAGATCGAATAATCGAAAGCGGCAATATGCAGTGCAACGTCTTTGTGCAAACATGACGTAATTATGATCTTTTCCTTATTGATTCCCTTTTCCTTTGCAGCAGCGTAGATCGTATCAGGATCTTCTCCGGTTACGAAAAGGAAGATATGGTCATTTTGATCAACCGCTTTGAAGTAATCCAGCATTTCAGGCAGCATGTACCAAGTACCGATGGAACCGACATAGCCCATCACTTTCTTGTCTGACGAAATTCCTAGACGATCCTTCAATGCTTGAACATCTGAGGCCTTAGTTTTATGCGGATCGAACAGTTCCAGATCAACGCAACAAGGTATGACCTTGATCTCAATGTCTTTTTTGATCTTCTTCCAGGATAGGATCTCTTCTTTCCCAGTTTCTGTAAGTGAGATCGTGTGATCTGCCTCATTAAAATACTGAAGCTCCTTCTTTTTAAAGTAATTGTAGATCTTTTTGAAAATAGGGTTTTTAAGATCCCAAATACCTCCATCGACGCGCTCATCCGCCCAGAAGCCACGCATATCGAAAAGGAACTTGACTCCCTTTTTACGTTTTAATTCCAGTCCGATCATTGCAGAAATATAGCTTCTGCAGTGGGTCATTTCGAATTGATGCTTTTCGTGCAAGTAATTCACGACCTTTCGCATTCTACGAACTTGCCTCCACGTTTTCTTTAAACCTCCTTCTGTAGCATAGTCCTGGGGATGCCAATGTATACCCGCTTCATCGCAAATTTGTTGAATATGCCGCTTGTGTTTTAAGAACTTTTCGTGTTTTTCAAAACTCACCAGGTGAAATTCATACCCATGCTTAGACAAGCCTCTGAGGTAGGGGAGCACCTGCGACTGACCTAAGGGGTCTGTCATTCCGTCGTAGGAGAGATATAGGATCTTTTTACTGGAACTTGACAATGTTCAAAATGAGTTTGACGTAAAATTAACAATTAAGCTCGCATCCATTTGTCGTACCACATCTGGAACATTAGGAGATACCAAACTTTCATGTCGTATTCTTTCTTGCCACCAAAGAAATCTTTTAGCAGTGATTGGATTTGATCAACATCGAACAATCTATGTTCTTTCAGTCGTGACTCAGAACAAAATTCTTCCACTAAGTGTCTCAGTTCTTTTTGCAACCATTCAGCAATTGGAATCGCAAATGAGATGCCTTGGAAACCACCTGAGCGTGAATAA
>JBMSGX010000032.1:0-15307 GCA_049416285.1 Crocinitomicaceae bacterium
GACTTCAAGGAGATCACCAATTCTCTTAAGGGCAAATTTAGAGGTGGTTTATTGATTATCAAAGGAAGGCAAGCAGGCAGTTATCAACATTAATTTTCGATTAATACAGAGTTCTAATGATTAGAAAAAACTTAATCGAACACTAAATGGATTTAGTTCTGACCATTTAATTATTGGTGGATGAATTAAACGTATTTGTCGAAAGGTGAGTTATGAACAATTGTAGATCTTCTTGATTCGACATTTAATAATTTGGTAACAAAAAAGCCCGACCTAACGGCCGGGCTTTCTATGAATTAGAATCTAATCTTATTTAACGATCGCAGTGAAAGATGCGTCCTCGAACCACTTCAAGAACTCTCTGTCTTTCATTGCTTTCTCTTTCAATGAAGAGTCAATTCCGAATGCCATTTTCAAGTTGCTTACAACTCCATCAGCTTTGTCCTGACGTGCAGCAGCAACTGCTTTCAAGTAGTATGCCATTGCAGACTCGTCTCCGGCAGCGTCAACTGTGCTAGCTCCGTCAGCAGCAGATCCTGCCAATAGTTGAGCCAACCCTTTGTTGAAACATGCTTCTCCGAAGCTACCGATAGCAGCATCGTAATCTCCATTTTGGATGTGTAGGATACCTTTGTTGTAGCTTACTTCTGACCCAGCTCCGTTAGCTTGGTTCAAAAGCTCCATTGCTTTAACTCTGTCTCCTTCAACTCCAGCAACTGCTCCAAGGTTGTTCTTAGAAATAGCGTTGTCCTCAACACCGTTAGCTTTCTCGAACTTAGCCTTAGCTTCAGATACTTTGTTAAGCTCATAAAGTGCAGCTCCTGTGTTATTAGCAACACGTGCATCGTCATTTCCGTAACGACCTTCAGTGTGCTCGTAAATTCTTAGCTTCTCGTTAAGATCTTCAGTAAGTGTAGCTGTGTACATCAACTCTTCCAAGTTAAGTGTATCAGGCTTAGAAACTGAAAGTGCTTTTAACTCTTCGTCAGAGAATCCGATCTTGTCGTAGTTAACTACGATCTCAGCACGACGAAGTGAAGGGAATACATCTTTATCAAGCTCCTTGAACAACATTGCAAGGTCATGAGCATCTGCTTCTGCTTGATCTGGGTTCTCTTCTCTCTGGATAGTTCTGATCACTAGATCCTGATCAGCTTGCTCCATTGAAGAAGCTCTTACCGCTTTTTCAAATCCTGAGAAATCCTCTCCTGATCCTACTAGCTTGTACATTGCTTCAACTTGAGCAGTGTCGTTCTTAGCGTTCTTAGCAACTTTCATTGCAGCTTCCATTGCAGACTTAGATCTGTTATCAGAAAGCTCGCTGTTACTTTCAGCACCTCCTTCTGGAGAAGCGAATCCAGTAACTTGAATTGATTTAATCTCAATTCTTGGGTTAGTCTGAGCAACCATTAGGAATGAATCAAGCGCCATGATATCAGCATCTTTCATCTCACCAGACTTCACATTATGTTTACCCTTATCATAGTTGATTTGAGCATCAAAAGTATGCTGAGTAACTCTCTTAAAGTTATCAGTAGCGTAAACAACTTTGAAATCTTTGTTTACCAAGAACGGAGTGATGATAGTTGCATCAGCGATCTTTGTTCTTTCGATCTCTCCTTTTTCTTTTGTTCCCTTGTAGATCTTACCAGTTACATCCAACGTAGTAGCTTCCATTGAAGGCTTGTATGCTACGATATCTGTGTAAGTAACTTTTCCTCCTGCTTTGTACTGGATAACTGAACCGTTACCTGTAGCTTTTTCACCTTGAACAGTAATAGACTTTAAAGGCGTGTCACCCAACATAGGAGTGATCTCAGCAGAAGCTTTTTTGTTGATCCCTTTCTCTGGGAAAATAATGTCAACTTTTACAGCAACAGAGTCTCCGTGCATTTCCAATGGATCCGGAGTAACTTCGTACTGTACATCTTTAAGTAACTGACATCCTGTAGTAACAGTTCCTGCCAGTACTAGCATTGATAATACTTTGATACTTTTGTTTCTCATAATAAGCAGTATATATTCTAATTCAAATTTCAGCACAATAATACACATTTTTTTACTTATACGTGTCTAGGCTAAAAGGATTATTTATTTCTGTGTATTTGTTTAGCGAAGCGCTCTATTTTGCTTTCATCCGCTAATTCGGTTAAGAGCGCGGATGTGGGTTTTTTAAGCATTGGATGAATGTAATCTGGAGCGATCTCATTCAACGGAGTTAACACAAAGTTTCTTTTGATCAATTCAGGATGAGGGATTATAAGATCATCGGTTGTAATGATAAGGTCTCCGTAAAAAACGATGTCGATGTCTATCGGTCTGGATTGATAGCCACGTTTACTAGGGTCTTTGAATCTTCCCTTTTCCGCCTCAATCCTCTTACATTCTTTCAAAAGATAATGCGGTTCCAATTCTGTTTCTCCCCGTAGACAGAGATTTAAGAAGTCCTGCTCAGCCTTCATTTCAAATGGAGGGGTTTCATAGATAGATGAAACATCATGTATAACCATGAATTCGTCCAGAGATCTTATTGCGGCTTGCAAATGTTCAAAACGATCTCCCAGATTAGATCCTAAAGCAAGGATTACAGTTTCGGCCATTTGAAAGTGCTCAAAAGTGTATCGAGATCCTTCTTTAAGTAATCCAGAGAAGGCTTCAATGAATCATAGTTAGGCCTGCTGTTGAACAGTATTTCTGCGTAAATGAATCGGTCGGTACTGTCTGTTAAATAAAACTGAAAAGGCGTAGCGACATCTCCCTGAAGTTCGAAAACAGTCCCAAAAACTCTATCCTCCTGACGAATGATCTTTTTGTCTTTAATGTTTGTGGCTTTCACCTGATGTACTTCCACTTCGTCAATTGAATTGTTTATGTAGAATGCTACAGGCTTTTCCATTTTCATGAATCTGAAGAAGACTGTTCCATTGAGATCTCCCAATTGAATTCTTCTGTGACAGTTGAAGCCTTGATTCTGAACAGGCGCTTTTTCAACTGAATAGTTACTGTTCAATTTGAAGCTGTAACCACATTCATCTTCATAATGCTCATAGTTTGCTTCGGGCAACTCGAGTCGCAGATATGTCGGAGGTTTGGGTGTTAATTGTTCCTCTCCGCACGAAAACAGAATGAATATTATCGGGAGCGCAAAAAATAGTTTATTCATTTTCTGTTGCTGTTTCTTCAGGTTTGATGATCACTTTGACCATTTTTATTCTTCGCTTATCACTCGACTCGACAATAAACTTATATCTACCGGCCTCAATGAATTCGTTATTCATCAAGATTCGACCGGCGTTCTCAATGATAAAACCACCAATTGTGTCAGCATTGTGAGAGTCGGCTTCCAGATCTTTCTCCTCAATATTCAGGACTTTGTAGAAGTCAACCAGTGCCGTTCTACCCTCAAACAAGTACGAGTTGTCATTTATCTTGGTGTAAACGATCTCATCGTCATCAAATTCATCTGTAATATCACCAACGATTTCTTCAAGAACATCTTCTAGGGTTACAATACCACTTGTTCCACCATACTCATCTACAACCATCGCGATATGGATCTTCTTATCTTGGAATTCTTTTAACAGATCATCGATCTTTTTGTTTTCCGTTACGAAAAACGGTTTTCTGATCAAGGTCAGCCAATCCGTGAAAGTTTCATCGTGAATGTGTGGTAGCAAGTCCTTGATGAATAATACGCCGACAATATTGTCAAATGTATCTCGGTACACGGGGATTCTCGAGTGTCCGCAATCGAGGATCATTTTCATTACCTCTTTCATTTCAGACGATTCCTCAATTGCATAAACGTCCACGCGTGACTTCATAATCTGACTTACCTCCGTATTTCCGAATCGCACGATTCCCTCTAATATCTTATGGTCCTCATCCGTGTCATTTTCTTCACGGGTTAATGCAAGTGCATGTTCTAATTCGTCCGATGAGATCTTTACCTTGCCCCGTCCTCCGATACGTTGTATAAACCCGGTGCCTTTTACGAGTCCATTGGAGATCCAAGATACAGGAGGGATGCGATTGACGTAATACAATGGTCTTCCCATTAGTATTGAAAAACTCGGCGCATTTTTCGTAGCGTAGATTTTTGGAATAACCTCGCCAAAGAGAAGGATGATCAGTGTGATCAGAACTACCTCAATGAAGAAGTGTAGTGCTTCATTACCATCACTAGGTGGGTATATGTCATTGAGTAAAAAACTCGAAAGAATAACAATTGCAACGTTTACGAAGTTGTTGATCACTAGTATAGTTGCAAGAAGGTCTTTTGGTCTTTCTATGAGGTAATTGACGAAGAATGTTCTTTTTTCTTTGTTGTCTTTCATTTCCTCCTTATCAGTCGGGGAAAGTGAAAAGAATGCTGCTTCTGAACCTGAGATAAGTCCTGAAGCCATCAACAATATACCAAGCACTACCAAGGCGATAATAGTACCGGGGTCTGCGATTCCTGCGGTGGTGGCCCATTCAAAGGGCTCGATACTCGGAGGTTCTGATAGATTCATAATGTATTATTAGAACGGAAGGTCGTCTTCATCCTTATTCATGATCTCATCTACCTTTGAAGGTGCGTCAGGAGTACCTGTTGAGTCATAAGGGTTGTTTTCAGGACGATTTTCACGGTCAGGTCTCGATAGTATCGTTAATTCATCCGCTACTACTTCGGTAGAGTAACGCGTATTTCCTTCCTTATCTTGCCAAGAACGTTTTTTAAGCTTTCCTTCAACGTAAATCTTTGTGCCTTTGCGAACGTATTTTTCTACGACTTCAGCAAGACCTCTCCAAACGACAATGTCATGCCAGTCAGTGATCTCTCTTCTTTCACCTGTGTTTCGGTCATTATAACTTTCTGAAGTTGCAATTGGGAAATTTGCTACAGTTGCTCCGTTTTCAAGATGTCTTACTTCCGGATCTTTCCCCAGGTTTCCAATGAGGATAACTTTGTTTACGCTGCCTGCCATTTTATTAATTGACGTTTGATAAAATTAAAAGTACAAAAATAATATTAGAGATCGACATCTTCGAGATACCTGTCAATTAGTCTGGGAATGGGGTAGTCTGCTAGATCTTGAAACGATACTTTCAACAGTCCTTCAGTTTGTAACTGATCCGGCAATACATCAATTTGATAGAAAGTTGCATGAATTCGTTGGTGACTGAGAATATGTTTCGCACTGTATTCATGATGAATTCTGATGTTCTCCAGCTCTCCTGGAAGATCTTTTGACTTTGCTTCGATCAAAGGAAACTGATACATATTCTTCCATATGCCATCCGTTCTTTTTTCAATAAGTAAGTCTGTTCCATCTTGTACTACGAGGTAATGGAAGAAACGATCTGTGACTTTAACCTTTTTCGATTTAACGGGCCGTTCAGCGATTGTATTATTTGCCTTTGCGAGGCACATATTTTGGACAGGGCAAGAATCGCAGTCAGGATTGGAAGGGGAACAAACTAAAGCCCCTAATTCCATAATTGCTTGATTGTGGTCACTTGGATGCGTATCACTGATCAATTCATTGGCTAAGCTTTGAAATGTTTTTTGACCTTTTGCGGAGTCAATTGGTTCATCGATGTCAAAAACTCTGCTTAATACTCTGAAAACATTTCCATCAACCACTCCTTGAGACTCTCCAAAAGCGAAGCTTGAAATCGCTGCAGCGGTATATTTCCCAACCCCTTTTAGTTTGAGTATTTCCGCGTAGGATGATGGAAAAATCCCTTCAAATTCTTCCATGACCTGTTTAGCAGCAAAATGAAGGTTTCTTGCTCGGGAGTAATAGCCCAGGCCTTGCCAGAGGTTTAAAACCAACTGCTCATTCGCATCAGCGAGGGTCTTTAGCTCAGGGAAATGGGTGATAAACTTTTCATAATAGGCTAAACCCTGATCAACTCTGGTTTGCTGAAGAATGATTTCCGACAGCCAGATCTTGTATGGGTCTTTCGTTTCCCTCCAAGGGAGATCTCGCTTATTTAATCTATACCAATCACGTATTTGTAGAGAAAAATCGGCCATTGAGGGAAAAAAAGTGAATTTATTTGCTCAAAATTAGTGTTTAAAACAATCTTACCTCTAATTTTGCGACCCAAACAATTTTGAAAATCAATAAATTAAGTAACGATGACAAAAGCAGATATAGTTGCGAACATAGCAGAAGAGACTGGCTTAGAAAGAGTTGAGGCGTTGAAAGCAGTGGAATCATTCATGACGTCAGTGAAAAAATCACTTGCAAATGGAGACAACGTATACTTGAGAGGGTTCGGAAGCTTTGTTGTAAAAGAGAGAGCAGAGAAGACTGGAAGAAACATTTCGAAGAACACATCGATCATTATTCCTGCTCACAATGTGCCTGCTTTTAAACCTGCGAAAACATTCGTTGAGGAGGTTAAGACGAGCGTAGAGGTTAAATAATTCTGAACGAATTAGAACAAATCAAATTCGTTTACTATCTTTGCACTCCCTTAATTCTAAGGGGGTGTTTTTTTTCCCTCTGTTACAGAGGGACTTAGTTGAGAAAAATAAGTTTAACAAAATATACAAAGGATTATGCCAAGCGGTAAAAAAAGAAAAAGACATAAGATGTCGACGCACAAGCGTAAGAAAAGACTAAGAAAGAACCGTCACAAGAAGAAGAAGTAATCTTTTTCTGAATTTAGTGGTTGTTCAGGGCTTTTATTAAGGTCCTGAACCTTTTTTATTCTATAAAACAAAGCTTTCGTGAGTTTAGAATTAGTCGTAGATGCCCGAAAAAACGGCATTTGGCTTGCTCTACTCGAAGACGGAAAGCTTATTGAATTGCACGAAGAGCACGGTAAGAACGAATTTGCCGTGGGTGATATATATCTGGGGAAAGTACGTAAGGTAGTTCCCAGTTTAAATGCAGCTTTTGTTGATGTAGGTTATGAAAAGGATGCATTCCTTCATTACCTGGATCTAGGGCCTCAGTTCAATTCCCAAAATAAGTTTTCGAAGGACACGCTTCGTGGCAAGCAAAATGTTCCGGATCTCCTTTATTTCAAGGGCGAGAAGGATATTCCAAAAGAAGGTAAGATCAATGAGGTGATCTCTTCATCGCAACCGATATTAGTTCAGGTTGCCAAAGAACCTATTTCCTCAAAAGGACCAAGATTGTGTGCAGAGATTACTCTGGCAGGACGCTTTTTAGTGCTTGTACCATTCTCTAATAAAGTTTCGGTTTCACAAAAGATAAAGGATCCAAAAGAAAAGGATAGGCTAAAGGAGATAATGAACAGTATCAAGCCGAAAAATTTCGGTGTGATCATCAGAACAGTAGCAGCAAATAAAAAGATCGAGTTACTTGATCAGGATCTTAAGAACCTTCTTGAGAAGTGGAAAAAGATGCATGTGAACTTGAAGGATGCAAAGCCTCCTCACCGTGTTTTGGGTGAGATTGACAAGACTGCATCAATCCTACGTGATCTTTTAAATGCTGATTTTACAAATATTCATGTGAATGACGCTGATCTCGCTGATAATCTGAGAGATTACGTGAGTGGAATTGCTCCGGGTCGTGAGAAGATCATCAAGAATTATGATGGTAAGCTTCAGATGTTCGAGCGTTTTGGCATTCACAAACAGATCAAAACACTTTTCGGAAAGAAAGTTCCATTACCTAGTGGTGGTTATTTGATCATTGAGCATACTGAAGCTATGCATGTGATCGATGTGAACAGCGGTAACCGAAAAGGTGCAGATGGTCAGGAAAGTAATGCCCTGGCAACAAATATTGAAGCTGCCGAGGAGATTGCTCGTGTATTGCAATTGAGAGATATGGGGGGTATCATCTGTATCGACTTTATTGATATGCATGACAGAGCCAATAATAAGGCATTGCATGAAGCGGTTAAAAAGGCAATGGCCAGAGATCGCGCAAAACACAACATCTTGCCTCCATCACGCTTTGGTGTGGTTGAGATCACAAGACAACGTGTTCGTCCGGAAACAGATATTAATACATCTGAAACGTGTCCTACTTGTAACGGTACAGGAGAAGTACAAGCATCGATTCTATATGCGGAAGAGATAGAGTCTAACCTGGATTACTTGTTAGGAGAGCGTAAGGAAAAAGATGTAATGCTACAGGTGCACCCTTACCTAGAGGCTTATTTCAAACGTGGATTGATTTCCAAGCAATGGAAATGGTTCTTCAAATACAAGAAGTGGATTCCTGTACACGGCATATCTGCTTTCCACTTGTTGCAGTATAACTTCGTTAACAAGGAGAAAGAAGAAATCACACTTTAATCATGTCAGAGGAAAGCAAATACACTTTCCTTGAAGTGAAAGCAAAACTAGAAGCGCTCTGTGCATATCAAGAGCGCTGCAGTTTTGAAATGGAGCAAAAAATGATGCGCTGGGGTGTTCCTCAGGATGATCGTGATGCACTTTTAGCGCATTTAATATCTCATAACTTTTTATCGGAAGAAAGATTCGCGGAGGCTTTTGTGTCCGGTAAATTTCGGATTAAGAAATGGGGTAGGCTTAAGATCAAGAGCGGACTCAAGCAAAAAAGAATTTCTGATTATTCAATTAATAAAGGGTTAGGGATCATTGAAGATGAAGTCTACTGGGATCAACTTGTTTCATTAGCAGAAAGAAAACTCACTTTGATCAGTGGTGCAAAGGACGATTATCCGACGCGTGTTAAACTTTACAGATTTCTAAGTGGTCGCGGATACGAACAATCTTTGGTGAAAGAGGCTGTTGCAGAGGTGTTTAATCGAAGAGAATCCTGATGCGTTCAGAATGAGCTTCGCCCTTCCAGTCATCGTATTCTACAACCAAAAAGTATATACCTGCTTCAAAACTATTAGGAATCACGGTGTAAGTGCGATCTTGTATCGATTCCTCCATCAATAATTTACCGTTAAGATCGATCAGTTTTATTTGAATATTGGTTGGTGAGGGATCGTTGACTTTTACGGTAACTCCATTTCCATTTGCCGGCACAGGGAAAACTGAAACGGACTGATCATTATTTGTAGAGAACAGTTCTTCATTAAAATCCAGAACGAAAAGGCCATAAGTTCTGTCGGAAACAAGGATTTTTCCAGATGGTAATTCGGTGAAAACTCCCCATGCGCCCTCCATTTTAAAGGCTGATTCATCTGGATAGGTATCGAAATGCGCTACTTCCGGAGAACCATTTTCACGAATGTCATAGATTCTTAATCCTTCGTTATAGTAAGCTACATAAGCGAAATCATTGGACAACATAATATTGTGTGGTATTGATCCATCCGAAACGTTCGTACCGAAATAGCTGTCAATGGTTAGCTGATGGTTATTGACACTGCAGCGTTTGATCCTTTTTCCATTTGTTTCATCCGCGAAGATGAATTCCTCTCCATCCGGTGTCATCCATCCCTGATGGTTATAACCCTGATCCTGATAAGTCGTGATGTTTTGCAAGAATAATGGGGATGCAGGATTACTAAAATCATACACTCTCATGCCGTCATCTCCACAGTTCAAATAAGCAATTCCATCGCGCACATAGCAGTCGTGCACATAAGGGAAATTCGTGGGGTCCGGTTGCCACACTTTAACAGGGTTTTCTGGATCCGCCAGCGAATAAACAATTAGTTTGCGCTGAAGCTGTAGCGGGGCTTCATCAACCAGAGGGCTACAGGAGAAAAGCAATGCATTTGAGGTATCGATAA
The DNA here is from genome assembly GCA_049416285.1 of Crocinitomicaceae bacterium. Lineage (GTDB taxonomy): Bacteria > Bacteroidota > Bacteroidia > Flavobacteriales_D > Crocinitomicaceae > UBA4466. Next base: position 9,694 of record JBMSGX010000032.1, read on the forward strand.
ATACATTATGTACATTCACAAAATCATCGAACAACTCATTGACGACATGCACAGAATCGGGTAGGTAAGAAGCGTCAATGATCTGAAGACTGCTCGTCCCTTCATCGCAAACGGCGTAAACGAAATTACCAAATGTCTTAATATCACGATGCACAACTGTGGTTGCCTGATGAAACCCAGGGACAAAGTCCAGTTCGCTTAGATCTCCATCCAGATCGATGAAATGCACACCTTCCGTTGATCCTATAGCAGCATATTCCCTACCATTCACAGATAGCCCCCAGCAATCATTGTATCGTACATTCGTAGAATTCACCATCAGAGAATTGTCAAACCATCTTCCTAATAAATCAATATTAAGATTCGTTTGCCCAAATAGGCTGAATGAAAGCAATATGAAAACAAGTGATCGAAGCAACTCTCAAAAATTGTTAATGTAAATATAAAACAAAGGTTCTAAGCATTCGTTTATACACCCTGATTGGCTTTATTTAGTTATTTTAGCCTTCAAATAATTGAGTATAGTGTCAGACTCCGTAGTAATCATACCCACTTATAATGAGATCGAGAACGTCGAGAAAATGACGCGTAAAGTAATGTCATTGGAAAAGGACTTTCACATTCTCTATGTGGATGATGGTTCACCAGATGGTACAGCTGATGCAATCAAGAAATTGATGGGGGAGTTTCCAGGACGGGTTCACATTGAAGAGCGCGAGGGAAAGCTTGGGCTAGGTACTGCTTACATCCACGGTTTTCGCTGGTCAATGAAGAACAATTATGAGTACATTTTCGAGATGGACTGCGATTTCTCTCATGACCCGGATGACTTGCTGAGGCTTTATGATGCCTGCGCGAATGGAGGAGCTGATGTGTCAATTGGTTCTAGATACTGTAAAGGCGGAAAAGTGAAAAACTGGCCTTGGAACCGCGTACTTATGTCATATTTTGCAAGTGTTTATGTACGAATGATCTTATGGATCAGTATTAAGGACACAACTGCGGGATTTAAGTGTTATAGAAAGTCGGTTCTAGAGAGGATTAACCTGGATGGAGTTACCTTCAAAGGGTATGCGTTTCAGATATGCATGAAATATGCTGCAGTGAAGCATGGCTTCAAGATCAAGGAAGTACCAATCACATTTGTAGACAGGCTTTACGGTGAGTCAAAAATGAGCACAGGAATTTTCAAAGAAGCATTTTTCGGTGTCTGGAAAATGCGTAAGATGGATCTATGAAAAGAATTTTACTAAAGAATGGTGAGGTCGTAAATGAAGGCAAACGAATTGTTGCCGACATTTTGATCAAGGGACAACGAATTGAGAAAATTGCCGGATCAATTGATGGAAGTGAGGCTGACGAAGTGATCGACCTTGGAGGGAAGTTTATTCTTCCTGGATGTATTGATGATCAGGTTCACTTCAGAGAGCCTGGACTCACTCATAAAGGAGATATTCATTCGGAATCAAGAGCAGCCGTCGCCGGAGGGATCACTTCATACATGGAGCAACCGAATACGAAGCCTACTGCTACGACGATCGAGGAACTTGAGAAGAAATATCAAAGAGCGAGCGAAGTATCTATTGCGAACTACAGCTTTAATATGGGTGCAACGAATGACAACCTCGAAGAGCTGAAGAAAGTGAGTAAAAGAGACGTATCGGGCATCAAAATATTCATGGGCTCTTCAACAGGAAATATGCTTGTTGATGCTCAGCAAACACTTGATGGGATCTTTCAATTAGATCACCAGCTCATCACACACTGTGAAGACGAGGCAACGATAAAAGCGAATCTTGAGAAAGCAAAAGCCCAGTATGGTGAGGATATTCCAATGAATATGCATTCAAAGATCAGGAGCGAAGAAGCTTGTTATCTGAGCTCATCTTTTGCTATTGATCTTGCGAAGAAGCACGGAAGCCGCTTGCATGTTTTTCACTTGAGTACTGCAAAAGAAACGGCGCTATTCCGAAATGACATTCCTTTATCAGAGAAAAAGATCACGTCTGAAGTGTGCATTCACCACCTTTGGTTTGATGACAGTCAGTACGATTCCAAAGGAAGTTTAATTAAATGGAATCCTGCAGTAAAAACTGCTGCCGACAGAGACGGATTATGGAAGGCATTATTGGATGATCGTATAGATGTTGTTGCAACTGATCATGCGCCGCATACATTAGAAGAGAAAAACAATAAATATCTCACAGCACCATCCGGTGGACCACTTGTTCAACATGCTTTACTGGCTATGCTAGAAAAGGTAGAAGAGGGGGTTATCTCTCTTGAAAGAGTTGTTGAAAAGATGGCGCACGCTCCCGCAGACTTATTTAGAATAGAGGAGAGAGGGTATATCCGTGAAGGATATTATGCTGACTTGGTAGTAGTTGATCCTAAGGGTAGTCATTCAGTAAATAAGGAGACGATCCTTTACAAGTGTGGCTGGTCTCCTTTTGAAGGACACACATTCAATCACAGGATTGCTAGCACGTTCGTGAATGGTAGTCTCGTGTACAATGACGGTAAGATCATTGAAGGCTCCACAGGTTCACGCCTATTATTCGATCGATGAATAAGTTGATTGGGATACTGTCCGTTTTTATTCTGTTTGCATGTGCGGATGGGTTGGACCGTCTTCCTGGTGGCGATGAAGTGCTGCCAAAGGACAAAATGATCGCTGTCACTAAGGATATGGTGAAGCTAGAGTCATTTGTTCAAGCCAACTACAAAAACGTTGCCGAATATCATAAACTGATGATCACTTCAGGAGACAGTATTCTGAAAAAGCATGGTGTGTCACAAGAACAATACACACAGTCGATGGATTATTATGGTTCTCGTCAGTCAGAAATGCAAGAGATCTATTCAAACATTCTCGATGATCTGAACAAGGAGCTGGTGGAGTACCAGCAGAATAAAGAATAGCAGTACTATTTTTCTATTTCTTCTATTGGTGCTTCTTGCGCGATTCTTTTAATCACCTCTATACCTTGTTTACAAGATTGAATCGTAGTATAACCTTCACTACTACAAACAATTTCCCCATTTTTAGCTCTCAATCTGAAGTAGTATTGATTGTCTTTACCTTTAAATACTTGAAATTTTGGATTTTCCATGATCTTAGTTTTCTGCAATATATTAGGAAGAATTTTATGGGCAAATGACATTGCTCATGTCTTTACTTCTTTCTATCTGGATTATTCTTTACGAAACTTGCCCAGTCACTGGATTTAGATTTGTTGTGCTCACCGACACCTTTTGAATAATGATGGCATAATGCAACTGCAAGACCGTCTGTGGCATCGAGATATTGTGGCATCTCTTTAAATTGAAGAAGCTTCTGAAGCATACCCGCAACTTGTTCTTTAGATGCCTGTCCGCTTCCTGTAATGGCTTGTTTGATTCTTCTCGGAGTGTATTCCTCGAATGGAACATTGTGATGCAGTGCGGCTGCGATTGAAACTCCCTGCGCTCTTCCCAGCTTCAACATCGACTGTACGTTCTTTCCAAAGAAAGGCGCTTCAATCGCCATTTCGTCGGGTTTGAACTCGCGAATGATACCGTCCAAACGGTCATAAATACGTTTGAGTTTATCCGGGTGTGTAGGTAGTTTCTTTAAATGTATAACACCAAAATTTACCAATGACACCTTCTTTCCCTTAACGTGAATAAGGCCATATCCAAGAACTGTTGTTCCTGGGTCTATTCCTAGAATTATCTTATCTTCAACCATTGATATGCAATCGGTGATTAAAGCTAAAAAAAATCAACTGAAATTCTTCGGAGTTCTTAAGATCATTGCATTCCTTTTGATCTTAGCATACCTTTTTTACCGACTAAGTATCAATGATGACTTAACCTGGTCAAGTTTTAAGATCACCAATAGCTTCGCGCTGATATTTGTGATAGCCTTGATTCCCTTGAACTGGTTTCTGGAATTTTTAAAGTGGCGAATTACGACGAAAGCGCTAACGGAAGAAGTTTTATCGGCTGATTTGAAGCATTCATTTTATGCGGGAATGATCACAGGATTGCTTACTCCTAACATGATTGGAAATTTTATAGGACGCATGTATTATTTCAAGCGTAAGGATCGAGTTGTCGTCACGCTACTTACCTTAATCTCAAATCAGGCACAGTTTCTAATTACATTACTGATCGGGTTAATGTGTTTCATTTTGACACCATCGTATGAAGGCGGTTTAAGGCTTGACATATACTCATGGGTCCCTATAGGATTGATTGCAGGTCTCGGATTAACCGGTTACTTCTATTTTGAACGAGTATTGCAGCTATTTGCGAAAACCAGAAAGATCGGACGACGTCTAGAACTGGTCTTTTTGCGACTCTCAAGGTTTCGTGCAAAAGTTTTGGTGTTAAGCTTGTTGAGATATCTCGTTTTTATCACGCAATTCACTTTAATTCTGATGGCTTTTGGTGTTGATTTTGAAATGATCATCATCGCTAAGATCGCTCAGGTTTATCTGATCTCGGCTATGTTTCCAACGTTATTGTTTGGGAAGCTTGGTGTTCGTGAATCAGTTGGGATTGTAATTCTAGGTAGTTTGGGGATTCCAGAGTTGACTGTGCTGTTTTCATCATTGAGTATTTGGCTCCTTAACTTGATACTACCTTCACTAGTAGCTTTGATATTACTTAAAAGTAAAAAGGCGTGAGTTTTGAGTGGATCTATATTATCCTGCATATAACTTTCTATGGTATTTTATTCGTATTCGCTTTACTAGGGTTGTATCGAAGGTTGCAACGTGACAAAGGCTCTGTAAAGCTGGAAGATGTGACATTGATCGTTCCGTTCAGAGATGAAGAATCCACTTTACCTTCTTTATTGAAGGATCTTCGTAAGCAGGAGAAGTTACCAAAGAGGTTCTTGTTTATTGACGATCACAGTTCTGATGAGGGAAGTGCTTTGGTAAGAAACCATCTAAATGAATTCGAGCTGGAAGTACTAGGTCTGCCGGATGATCAATTCGGGAAGAAAAAAGCAATTCAATTTGGTGTAGCTAACGTGCAAACGAAGTACTGCGTCACCTTGGATGCTGACGTCGATTTGGACAAGGACTATTTTAAGAGTTTGGAACTGTTGGAAGATGCTGACATGTGGATCCTCCCAGTGCGCATGACGGGTAATTCATTTTTTGCTCAGCTAGCATCGATAGATGTTACATTATCGAATATTTTGAATAGAGCGTTTTCTGTTTTGAGAAGACCAGTTTTGGCGAGTGGCGCCAATTTGTTATTTAAGACAGAGAGCTATCGCGAGTTGTCAAGGACTGATCATTTTGATCTTTTGAGCGGAGATGACATGTTTTTGTTGCGGGATTTTCGTGAAGCCGGAAGAGATATACGGGTTACTTCAGATCACCGTTTGACGGTTTCAACAGAAACTCCAGGTTCTATGTCAGAATGGTTGGATCAACGCGTGCGTTGGATCAGTAAAGCACAGCGCGTAGGAGATATAGTTCCATTATTCTTTGCGTTGATCAATTTTGGGATGGGTGTTTTCTTTTACCTGGTACTTATCCTATTGTCATGTTCAGATCTTTGGACTGGAATGTACTTACTGCTATTTAAACTCTTCTATGACACCCTTTTAATG
>JBMSGX010000033.1:0-14959 GCA_049416285.1 Crocinitomicaceae bacterium
CCGGTTCCCGAACAAATGTTGACGGGAAGTATGCGATCAAAAACCTTTCTGATGGCGAATATGTGTTGCTGGTTTCAGCAGCGGGTTTTAACGCATGGGAAGAAGTGATCGCTGTCAAAGGAGGTGATGTCATGAAGGACATTGCATTATACCGTTCAAGCCTAATGCTTGAAGAAGCAACGGCGCTGGTTGTGAAAGCAAAGGAGAGTACACCTACCACGTATCGCGAGATCACGAAGGAAGAGATCGAAGCAAAAAATTACGGGCAAGACCTTCCATACTTATTGCAATCAACGCCTTCTACAGTAGTGACATCTGATGCCGGTGCAGGAGTGGGCTACACAGGAGTTAGGATCAGAGGGGTAGACCCAACCCGAACGAATGTTACCATCAACGGTATTCCGGTAAACGACGCAGAGTCACATGGGACGTATTGGGTAAATATGCCTGATCTAGCATCATCTGCAGATAACATTCAAGTTCAACGAGGAGTAGGAACATCTTCGAACGGATCTGCGGCATTTGGATCAAGTATCAATATTCAGTTGGATAAATTCAATAAAGAGGCATATGCAGCACTAGATAATTCTTTTGGTTCATTCCAGACGTTTAAGCATACGATTAAAGCAGGAACTGGACTGATCAATGATAAGTTCACAATGGACGCCCGTGTTTCTCACATTCGATCTGCAGGATATATTGACCGTGCTTCATCTAACCTGAACTCCGTGTATTTATCTGGAGCGTGGATCGGGAAGAAATCAAACTTAAGAGCGACTTACTTTACAGGTAGAGAGAGAACCTACCAAGCATGGTGGGGTGTTCCTGGGGCTAAATTATCTGGAGATCCAGATTCGTTAACAGCACACTTCTATAACAATTATTATCCAGGTGGAATGTACCAAACGGCCCAGGATTCAGCAAATCTTTTTGGAGCAAACCCAAGAACGTACAACTTCTACACGTATGATAATGAAGTAGACAACTATCGTCAAGATTATTACCAATTGCATTTTAACCATGTATTCAATCCTCGCTTGAAAGTAAATGCAGCCCTTCACTATACAAGAGGATTCGGTTATTATGAGCAATTCAGAATAGAGGATGATTTTGATACTTACGGGTTCGCACCGATAATGGTGGATAGCAACATGGTAACAACAACGGATCTTATAAGAAGAAGGTGGTTGGACAATCATTTCTATGGAGGAGTGTACTCATTGACATATCAAAAGCAAGGTCTCAACATTACATTTGGAGGAGGTCTTAATCGTTATCAGGGAGGACACTTTGGAGAAGTTATCTGGGCGCGCTTCGCATCAGAAAGTGAATATGAGGATCGTTTCTATGACAATGATGCGGTTAAATCAGAGCTCCACAATTACTTAAAGATCTCATATCAATATAAGCGTTTAACATTGTTCCAGGACCTCCAGTTTAGAAGGGTTGATTACTCATTCCTTGGTTTGGATTATGATAATTCGGGAGCCATTGTTCCATTAACGCAAGACGTTGATTTTAACTTCCTGAATCCGAAAGGAGGTATATCATATCGTCTAAATGAATACAGTGAGGTTTATGGTTCGGTTGCTGTAGCAAATAGAGAGCCGGTTAGAAATGATTTTACAGAAAGCACATCATTTAGCCGTCCAAGACATGAAACACTAATTGATTATGAGGTGGGTTATAAGTTAAGCACACGTAAAGCTTTCCTAAATGCGAATATTTATTTCATGGATTACAAAGACCAGCTGATCTTAACAGGTCAGATAAATGACGTAGGAGCATATGCGCGAGTGAACGTTGCGAACAGTTACCGTGCGGGAATTGAGTTGGACGGAGGATACATGATTACACAAAAGCTTGGGCTTGCCGCCAATCTAACGTTGAGCCAGAATAAGATCCGGGAGTTCACAGAGTATGTGGATGAATTTGATGCAGCATTCAACTATATTGGTCAGAGAGAGATTCTTCATGAGAATACTGACTTAGCATTCACACCGAATATGATCGCGTCCGGTGCGCTAAACTATGAACCAGTTGATGGACTTATGTTCCAATGGATGTCAAAATATGTTGGAGATCAGTATTTAGATAATACAATGAATGAAACACGTAAGATGGATGCTTACTTTATTTCAAACTTCAAGATACAGTATGAGATCAATGATGTGTTGTTTAAAAAGATCACGATCGGTCTATTGGTAAACAACGTGTTTGACCATATGTATGAAAACAATGGATATACATGGGGTTACATCGTTGATAATTACCGAGTAACGGAGAATTTCTACTATCCGCAGGCAGGAAGAAACTTCCTGGCGAGGATTGCACTAAACCTGTAAAACAAGAAAGCCTTCCGATTTGGAAGGCTTTTTTATTTCTTTTGTTTGAAGCTTAGTAATTCGCTTCCCAACGAACACGCTGATCTTTATAGAATCCAAGCTCTCCATTCAAATGCCGCTTAGCCTTACCTTCACCGCTGTTGAGTGCCAGGTTGGCCTGCATCTCTGAATCATTGAATTCTCCGAGCCAAACATAAAGTTCAGCCATGTTACACTGTATCATTGCGCTGATCTTGTCATTGATACGTGCTGCGTTGTCGAAGGTGTTGCTCTCTTCCATGATGCTCTTCCACATTTCCAAAGCATCTTCGATCATGTCTGCAGCACCTGACCTGTCTCTGTCATTTTTTACCTGGCTCAAAGCCTGAACAGATTTCGTGTAAGCATTTGTTACATCCGAATAATCATACTTTTTATGACGATTTACAGTATAAAGTTCAGCAACACGATTTCTTAACACATACCCGAAATTATCGTTCAGGTAATTTCTCGCACTCGAGATGGCATTGTTGCGTGCAGCTCTCTCGAGATCCATGTAAAATTGATCTTTATTATCCATCATATATAGCTCATACTCGTAAGAACTTTTGAAACTTTTAATGCTGTAAGACTGTTGTCCTTGGTTGATCACAAACTGTGTTAATGTACCCTGCGTTGGTGTTGCCAAAGTAAGTTCAATGGGTAGTGTGTACAGACATCTGTAGTCATATTTTGTGGATGCTCCAGACCCTTTTTTCGTTGAAACAATTTGAATATTGCGAATTGGAAGCACTTTCAAGGTTACGATTGCGCCACCTAAGCCTTTTTCAAACCCTTCAATTGAAATGTTATCTATCACTTGATTATCGGCAAGCTCCGTGTGTAAGCGTGGGCCTTCCACTCTTTTTAGAATAGGAGCTGTTGGATAGAATGGTTGACTCGGTTGAGGTAATGGATTTCCATCAGCACCGAGTGTGCCCGCGTTCTTTTTGATCTCCCAATCAGCCATTGCTCTTAAATGTGTACGATCGATAGAATCTTTCATTCTATGATAGATTACGAGCTCTTGCTCGTACCGTGTTAACGCGGCCTGCTTTCTCATCTCATGCATAGCAAGACTGTCCTGATTGGCATCTTTATATGCGTGCTCAACACGAACTTCATATGCGTTAAACTTATCATCTATCTTGATCTTGGGTAATTGAATGTATTGGAATGTTACTTTGTTGTCTCCAATATTTTGAGCCAACACGGCTCCTGAACCTAATAGTAGTGTACTTAAAATGAATAGTGTTTTCTTCATAACTGTTTAATTCTATTTATAAATCTATCAATTCTAATTGACTTTGAACACCAGCCGTTTTGCAAGAACCCTGCCGAAAGGTGTTCATTAAGAATTAATTAACAGTTTTATCAGGAAACATGTGTTTGATTCGATCCTGATTCATGCGCCAAAAAGCCTCGATACTTTTGAAGGAATCACCTACTTTCATTCTACAGAATTCTAGTTGACGCGGATTACACCGAAGTAGCTCGCAAACAGTCAGTAGTTCTTCATTATTATCAAAACTAATTTTTAATTTTTTCCATTCCTGGGACATAGTAGCATCATTAGTTTTATGTATGACTCGAAACGTTGAAAGAAGTTACAGAAGAGCCCGGTTTTTGATAAAATTCTTAACTTGTTCTCGAGCGTGCAAACTCTTAAATATTTATGAAAAACAAATTACGTCGTTGGATAAAATCTAGACGATTCTGGAGAAGAATGGTTATTGCCGTTATTGGAATTCCCGCATTGCTGCTGGCGATAACACTATTCATTGTCAATCAGAAACAGGATGAGATCGTTTCTGAAATTCTCTCTGCGCTAAATGAAGATTTTAAAGGAAGTGCCGAGATCAAAGACTCGCACATTTCTTTTTTCTCAAATTTCCCATACGTTTCAATCGATTTGGAAGAGTTCAAAGTTTACGAAACGAAGGACAAAAAAGGAAAACCGCTAATTGATGTTCATGATGTTTATGCAGGATTCAATCTATGGACTGTGGTCACTGGGAAAATGGAGATCAAAAAGATCAAATTGGAGTCAGGCCATATTGACGTAGTCCAACATAAAAATGGCGAGTTCAACATTGTTAAGGCCCTCTCATCTGATAAAGAGATAGAGGATACTGGAGAAGAGTTTCACCTCGATTTAAAACGTATCGAGTTAGTTGATATTGACCTTACCAAGCTGAATGAAGAGAATGGGGTGAAGGTTGAGGCTTTCATTGATAAGGCAAAATCTAAATTTAAAACTTCAGATGAATCGGTTCACGCATCATTGGACGCTCAGTTTGTGTTGAATTTAATAAAGGAAGGAGATACGACCTTTTTGAAGCATAAGCATATTGACATTGATACGGAAGTAGATTTTTTCAAAACAACTAATCAGTTAAAGCTGCAACCGACTGCAGTCCATCTGGAAGGCGCTGAATTCAATATGGAAGGGGCCATCGATTTTGAGAAAGACCTATTCCTTGACCTTGTTTTCACCGGACAGAAACCAAATTTCGACTTACTTATAGCTTTTGCACCGGAGGATATGATTCCCTCACTGAAGAGCTATGAAAATAAAGCGGACCTCTACATTCAAACAATAATAAAAGGGGCATCGATCAACGGAAACAGCCCATCAGTAAAAGCTGTTTTCTCCTGCAAGAACGGTAAGATCGTAAATCCGGAAAACGGTCACTCTTTGAAGGATATAAACTTCTCAGGTTTCTTCACGAATGGTAAAAAACATTCTCCCGAAACCATGGTCTTTGAACTGAAATCATTCGGATTGAAATCAGGAGATGGATTAGGGTCAGTTGACACAAAAATAGCGATGAGGGATTTTAGAGCTCCCGATCTAAAATTTAACGCGAAGACGGAGATCGATTTGAAATATGCGCAAGAGTTTGTGGGACTAAAAGACTTCAGTGATGTCAAAGGAAAACTAAAATTGGCGCTAAATTTCCATGATATCATCGACCTTAAAAATCCTGCACATGCTGTTTCTAAATTGAATGAAAACTATGATCTGAGTTTAATTCTTGATAAAACAAGTTTCAAATATGCGGGTTTTGCCCTTCCGATAAAGCGCTTTGATTTTGATGTGGAGATGCACGGACACGAAGCAAAAATCGAGAAGGCTGACTTGATCATTGGTAAATCTGACCTTCATGTAACAGGAAGAATAGAGGACCTACCTGCAATCCTGCACCACACCGACATTCCTGTTGACACGCGATTAACGATCAGGAGTAATAAAATTGATTTGTACGAGTTGACAGGTTCAGATAGTTTAGCGATCAATGAGGAGATCACTGATATGGAAATGGATTTTGACTTCAAAGCGAGTGCCAAGGCGTTTACTGAATCCAAATACCTACCAATGGGCGAGTTCTTTATCGAGGATTTACATGCCGACTTAAAGCACTACCCGCATAGGTTACATGACTTCCATGGAGATATCATTATAGGGGAGCGCGATCTGGATGTTATTGATGTAACAGGAATGATCGATAAAAGTGATTTTCATTTCACAGGCAAGCTGGAACACTATGAGAAGTGGTTAGATGAGCACCCTGGCGGAGATTCTAAGATCGAATTCGACCTGGCTTCAAAAATGCTTCAGTTAGAATCTCTTTTCACATACAAAGGTGAGAACTTCGTTCCTGAAGATTACAGACATGAAGAGTTTGACGACCTGCATGTTCACGGATTCACGTATTTGCATTTTGATGACAAGTTCAGGTCTCTCGACCTTACCATCGACAAGTTTGAAGGGAAAATGAAGGTGCATCCACTTCGATTTGAAAACTTCGAGGGTCGCGTTCATTATGAAGATGATCATCTTGTTGTGGAGGATTTCCATGGTAAAATGGGTCACTCATCTTTAAAAACAACACTGCATTTCTACATGGGTGAAGATGAGGCGATCAAGAAAAGGGATAATCACTTTGAGATCTTCGCGAAACGACTGGATGTTGATGAATTGATCAATTACACGCCTCGACCGAAAAACTCGACGGTACCAGTGGATCATGACGCAGGGTTCAACATCTATACGTTGCCGTTCACGGATATGACCTATCATCTGGAGATTGGTGAGCTCAATTATCATAAATATGATATCAGGAACATAAAAGGAAACCTGAGATCTACACCGGATCATTACATCTACTTAGAGCACTTAAACCTTGATCTGGCAGGGGGACATTTTGATATCGACGGTTACTTTAACGGTTCCAACCCAGACATGATCTACTTCAGTCCCGATATGTATATTGAGAATGTTGATCTCGATGAGCTGATGTTCAAATTTGACAACTTCGGGCAGGACTACCTTGTTTCTGAAAATCTTCATGGACGGTTCACAGGTAAGATCACAGGTAAGATCCATATGCACAATGACCTTGTTCCAAAGATAGATGACTCGGAGATCCATATGGATGTCGATGTAACTCACGGACGACTAGAGAATTATTCATTATTACACTACATGTCAGATTACTTTAAGGATAAAAACTTGGACAAAGTATTATTTGACACGCTTAACAACCAGATTGACATTGTCAATGGAGAAATGATCATTCCTAAAATGGAGATCAACTCTTCCCTGGGGCATATGGAAATTTCCGGAAAACAGACATTGGAAGGACAAATGGAGTACTACTTGCGTATTCCATGGAAAATGGTAACAAACACAGCATCATCTCGATTGTTTGGAAAGAAGAATAAAGAAGAAGTAACAGACGACCAGGTTGATGAAATACAGTATGGAGGTGAAAAGACCAAGTATGTCAACGTGAAGATCGTCGGGGATGAGAATGGATATAAATTCTCGCTTGGGAAGGATAAACGGAAATAAAAGGTCTTGAATATTTAATGGACAGGACATGGGTTTTTAATCTCTTGTTAATCCTATTCGGTAAGAGGTAAATTAATTTTACGACGGAATATGATGCAGCCTATAAATGAGAAAAGACCTATTACTCGTAATGACAATTTTGAGCCTGACCGTTATGTTTTCGATGTTGAATGCAATTATCGGTCTTGGATACCTAGTACTCTATTGATAACTTAGCGCTCAGATTAATCAACATTTACCTTAATTGGTTTGTAAGGTATTAGAATGAGAGCAACGAGTCAAACATTTAAATTCCTTCAAGCATCTGTTTTCTGTATACTGTTCGGGACAGGGTTAGCACATATTTTTGGGCCACAGCCTTACAATATAACATATGGTGATCCGCAGGGATATCAGGTGATTGTAGGGACAATATTTTTGATGATGAGCATGATCTGTCTTTTGCCAATTCAAAAGACCTATAGGCACAAACTTCATTTTCTCTATGCAATCGCTTCTCTTTTATTGTTGTTTCATAGCTTTAACAGCTTGATAAATTCAGGTTACGTTCCAGAACAAATGGTGGAACATTCGCTCAAGATCGGATTGCCGATTGTTCTATTGTTAACGATTGAGTTCAGGAATAAAACGGAGTTTGACGTTCAATTGTTGAGGTGGTTGAAAATTCTAATAGCGGCAGCGTTTATCGGACATGCTATGTTTGCTTTAGGTCTTCATTATATTCCTGAGAACTTTTACAATATGACAATGACCATTTTACCCTTATCTAGAGATGAGGCGACTTTGTTCTTAATGGTGGTTGGTATTTTGGATATTCTTTGTGCGGTAATGCTCTTTACACCCTTTAATAGGTTCTTTGTCTATTATCTTATCGTTTGGGGAGTAGTTACCGCTATTGCCAGAACATGGTATGGATTGCTGGTAACAGATCACCTGACAGGTTCACAGTTTTTGGACTTTGCAGGGAACACCATCTTCAGACTGCCACATGGAATTATTCCATTACTGATCCTTATTCTCGAAAATCGAAAGTCAAGAAAAATAAACGATTGATCTAATTACAGCTTCTGGAACTTAGTAGTATTTACATTTCCTAAATCATCAGAAACCTTGATCAAATAAGTTCCGACTTCTAATTTGGACAGGTCAAGCATCTCGATATTCGAATTGTTCACGAAGATCTGCGATTTCTTTTCTAGAAGAACACGTCCATTCAAGTCAATTACAGTGATTGTGTGTTCGGAATTATTGGATCCCGCAAAATGTAAGTTCACTTTATCACGAGAAGGGTTCGGATAAACACCGAGTACAGAAATAACGGCCTCATTTAACCCGACCCAACCTCTTGGGCAGACAGGAGCTAAAGGAACATCGTATTTAACGCCCGGAAGAGAAACGGTATTGGTTTCGTTCAAAGACATCTGACCAGAGTTGCTGTAGTAGGACGTTTCCCAAGCATGTGCAGGGCTGTTGAAATTGTCAATCGTATTCATGAAGAACCAATCGGCCTGAATGCGTTGTGTATTCATGTCAAGAATTACAAAACCTCTCTTTGTAAGTTCCACGAATTTGATGTGTGGGTTTTCAATCATCAGTATTGAACCACCATTGATAGGTATCCCGGGAGATGTAACGCTCGGAGTTACAAATTCTACACCTGCATTATTGTTTCCGTTCTCAATATCAAATGCCCAGCTGGTGTGAATATCACCCGTAATTACTGTGAAGTTTTCAATGTTATTTTGCGTAATAGAATCCAACAGGTTTTGACGCTCTGCAGGGTAGCCGTCCCAGGCATCACTATTGATTGGAATTCCAAATACTGTAATCGGTGCAAATACTACTTGATTTCCGAGTACTTTCCATTGAGCCGTACTGTTTTTAAGCTCTGATGTCAACCATCCATACTGATCTGTTCCGAGCATTGTTCTATTGGGATCACTTTCGTTTACACCTTGCTCTTCACGACCATGTAGTCGTGTATCAACCATAAAAAGGTCTAACATATCTCCATATCCGAATTTTCTAAAGATCTCATAGTTGTTAGGAGCCTTTTCTCTGATCGGTAACCACTCGAAATAAGCTTTTTCTGCAGCTAGTTTTCTGTCAGCCCACAATCCTTCTCCGGCATTGTGGTTTTCAGCTCCACCCAGGTAAGAGTCGTTCGCTGATTCATGGTCATCCCAAACACAGATCCAAGGAAAGTTTTGATGCAACTCCTGCATGTCTCTGTCCATATGGTAAACAGAGTATCTTAAGCGGTAATCATCGAGCGTGATCGTTTCTGTTGTAGGGTCAAAGATTCTGTCTACGTTAGAGTTCGGGGAATAACCTCCTTCTTCATATTCATAGATGTAATCTCCAAGCATCAGGACTGCCTCAACATCGTTTCTTTCTAAGATTGCACGATATACATTGAAGAATCCCGCTTCAAGGTTCGCACAAGACACTATCGCAAATCGCAGACTGTCAACCGCACCCACTGGAGCAGTTTTGGTCCTACCCGTTGCACTGCGCTGTCCTAACGCTTCAAACTCGTAATAGTAATACGTGTCAGGAGCAAGCCCCGTAACATCGAACTTTACCGTATAATCAACAGATGCATCTGTCGTTAAGGTTCCTTGAGAAACAACATTCACCATTCCGGTATCTGTTGCCATCGTGTAGCTAACATCAACAGGCGCAGTAAAATCATCAGGTGTTACACGCGTCCAGATAATGACAGCATCAGATAAAGGGTCACCTGAGGCTACACCATGATAGAATGGATCTATACAGTCAAGTGGTGAAACACTCGTCTGTGCATTTATGGAAAGCGCACAAAAAAAGTAAAGTGCAGATAGAATGTACTTGGTCATGCTCTTAGTAGTTTTCAAGTATTAGTTCGTTACAACAAATCTCAAAACACCATTTTTACCATTTGCTGTTCCGTAAAGATAATATATTCCAGACTCCAAGTTATTTATCGAACTATTACCATTCTGATATGCATTTGTTATTTCTTCTAGTATCAATCGTCCCCTTGTGTCAATAATCTTGAACTCGGTATTCGCGTCCAATCCGGCAACGATAAAGTTTCCATTATTCGGGTTCGGGATGATCATTACACTTTCTATAAAGGTGTTTTCCAGCGAAGAGCAGTCGACAACTATTGCCTGAAGGGCGCTTGTTCCTGAACATCCGTTAATATCCGTGTAGGTGTAGTTAATGTTGTATGATCCGGCTCCCACAGCAGAGGGATCAAATACGGCATTTATTACACCAGGCCCTGAGAATGTTCCTCCCTGAGGTGTTCCTGAAAGAGTAATTGGGTCTGATCCGTTTGAACATAAAGTGTCAAGTGTTGAAGGTGTAATTGAAACAGCAGGCAACGGGTTAATAGAAACTGTAACGGATGATGTATTCTGGCAGCCGTTGAAGTCCGTTCCTATTACAGTATATGTTGTTGTAGATATTGGAGAAACTGACACGTTTGGACCGGTTCCTGCTCCATTATCCCATGTGTATGTAGAAGCTCCTAATGCGGATAAAGTCCCAGACGCCCCAAAGCAAATAGCAAAATCAGCGTTTGTGGTAACAACTGGCAGCTGGTTTACAACGACGCTCACTTGAGCTTGTCCTTGACACCCATTTGCATCGGTTCCTGTAACAGTGTAGGTTGTATTAGTGGTTGGTGCCACTGTAACAGACGCGCTGGAACCTGCGCCATTATCCCAAACATAAGCTGAAGCGCCTGAAGCTGTAATTGTTAGGCTATTACCAATACATACCGAAGCATTTCCACTTGTAGTTATATTTAATGGAGGACTCTCTACCACCTCCACAACAGTTGTAGCAGAAATACATCCTGAAGGGTCCGTGTAATAAACGGAGTAATTCCCAACGCTATTAACCGTAATTGACTGACTGGTTTCTGTTGTAGACCAGGTGTTACCCGAGCTGTAAGATGAGGTTAAATCGGCAGATTGTCCAGCGCAAATTGTAACTAGGTTCCCTTGACTGATTGTTGGTGCAGCCGGTGAATTAGGGTCAGTAATTGTTGCTGTGATATCCTGGGCGCTACAACCGTTATTATCAATGAATGAGAAAGTATATGTACCAGCACTTAATCCGCTCGCAATATAAGGAAGGGTTGTATTATTCGCTGAGCCATTAATAGGTCCGGCCCAAGAAAGATCTCCTGTTCCTGAAGACCCAATCGTCACTGCCCCGTCGGCAGCAAGACAGGCAGAAGGGTCTGCAATTGAGGTTGAACTGATAACAGGGGCCGCGTTAACAGTTATATTAATATTTGCCGTGCTCACACAACCGTTTCCATCAGTCCCTGTAACTTGATATGTGGTAGTTGCTGATGGACTCACATTCACACTTGGGCCGCTACCAGCTCCATTATCCCAGGCATAAGAAGATGCTCCCGAAGCGTTAATATTGGCCGATTGACCAATACAAATGCTCGTCGAAGGTGAACTTGCGTTGACATTAGGCAATGCATTCACTGTAACCGTTTGTGAATAACTGTCGCTTCCGAATGCATTAGTAACAGTTAAGGTTACAGTGTATGTTCCGCTCGATGCATAGTTGTAAGTTGGATTTTGAGCAGTACTTGTTCCTGAGCCATCACCAAAATCCCAACTCCATGATGTTGGACTGCCTAGTGAGTTATCTGTGAAATTAATATCCTCTCCTAAACATAACGTCGGGTCAGACGAGTAATTAGCTGTTGGCGGATTATTTAATTGAGTCCCGTCGATGTTGATATTATCGATGTATATATTATTACCCGCAATTCCATTGTTGAAGCTTTCAAAACGAACAACAACAGATGGCTGACCGTCATATGCCGACAAGTCAATAGTAAAGCAGTTCGCTCCTACTGTTCCTGTACACCAATCCCCAGTGACTGGAATAAACTCGACGGTGCTTGTATATGCAGTAGCTAAAGATCCTGTTCCGTCTTCGGCGTAACCTGCAATTCGATCAAAAGTATTTCCACAATCCGTAGAAACCCAAAGAACTAATGAATCAGCGGAGTTTGCATCGTATCTTCTAAATGCGTGGTCAAATGTCATCGATACATTGCTGTAATTAGAAAAATCTAAAGGAGGTGTTTGCATTCCATCCCTTTCGAATCCATTACCATAATTGTACAGATCCACTTTAGCAGCCTTATCTCCTGGCGCACTTCCTGCAACTGTGACCACTTCCCATGTGATTCCATTATCTGGATTTGTGATAGTCCAGGAGTTCGTTGCAAAAGAGTTTGATTCGAAGTCTTCACTGAAAGGAAGTGGTTGTGATCCCGTGAAAAGGCTGAAGTTTTCTGTACTTTGATCGTTCAGCTGATTTAGATCAGTGCTTCCGTTAGGAAGGTTGGTATATGCCGTGAAAGTGTAGGATCCAGTACTCACTGTCATAGTCGGTAGTGTAATAATCGTATTCGACCCCTGTGTTAAACTTCCACTCCAGCTATATGTTTGGTTTGCCCCTCCAATGTTATAGATAATATCTACCGATGTTAAGGTGCTCGTTCCATAGTTGTTCAGCTGAACCATGGGGTCAACTGTAGACCCACAAATGGTTCCATTTGGAGAGCTTACATTACTTATACCGGCATCCAGGCTTACGTTTGACGTGATACAGAAATTATGAGTTGTTTGACTTCCGAAGTCCCCATTAGGAGCGGTCATTTGGAATAATTGAGTGCCAACTTGATCTTGCATGTAATAGTCTCCATCTACTGTACATGTCCATTGAGATCCATACAAACCATCTCCATAGGAGTCATTAATGGTAAACACGTAACAACCAGCATCTAAACAAACATTTTCAACATTCGTTTCACCTCCAGTGATGTCTGCATAAGGCCCGCCAGTTGCCACAGTAGTTCCTGTACCGTCCTCATCAATTTGCCAGGTAATTTCAGACCCATAACAGTCTGTGATTATTGTTAGATCGGCAATTTGACCATTCACAACAATTGTAAAATTGGAAGTTTCCGAATCATTTGAACTGTTTTGATCCGCAGTTCCATTTGGGTTGACAGCGGTCACGGTTATAATATGCGCGCCTCCCCCTGGAGTTTGAGTAGGAAGTGTTATAGTTGTTGACTGACCCTGTGCAAGGTTACCTGTCCAGTTGAAAACATCAATCGGGCCTGCATCGATTTGATACTCAATAGTAGCACTTGTAACTGTGTTGCCGCCATAATTGGTCAATACAATCTGAGGGTCTACACTTGCTGAACAAATTGAACCGACAGGATCATTAATTGCTGAAATTCCTACATCCAGTGCATACGTGAACTGATTCATGCAAAGCAATGCCTGGTAAGCATTAATTCGTCCTGATCCAAGCTGACCGGCATAACTTGGGTTAATACCGTCAATATTATCGGCCGTGCTCAGGAGACAGTTGACTACTTCTTGCTGCGGTGCTGAAGGAGCATGAGAGATCATTAACCCTACAAGACCGGCAACAAGTGGAGATGCCATTGATGTCCCTTGCGTGATCTGGTACCCGGTTCCTTCATTCGTGCTTAAAATACTTGATCCAGGTGCAGAAATATCTACCCATGTTCCGTATTGCGAAAAGCCTGATTTTGAATCGCCGCTAGTGGTTGATGCAACGGCAACAACGTTATTGTATGCTGCTGGATAGAATTGTTGACTTGTTCCATCATTACCGGCTGCGGCAATTAGAATAGACCCTAAATTCCAGGCGTAATTACAAACATTTTGACCGTAAGTGGAAGAACCACCGCCTCCCCAAGACATATTAATTACATCAGCCCCATTGTCGGCAGCCCAGATAATTCCGTCGTAACCACTTGTTAAAGAACCAGTGTTACAATCACCGATCTTCACAGGCATTATACTTACGTTGTAACCAATAGACGCAACACCAATATTATTGTTCGTTTCAGCCCCCACAATACCAGACACATGTGATCCATGAAACCCATCATTACCTCCACAAGGAGAGGGATCATTGTCGTTGTCAACGGCATCCCAACCAGGAACCATTTTGTTCACCAGATCAGGGTGATTAATGTTGATAGCATTATCTGTAACAGCAACAACGACATCCGATGATCCCGTAGAAATATCCCATGCCTGTGGTGCATCAATTTGATACAAGGCCCATTGACCATTACTAAAAGAATTGGAGAAATACTGATCATTAGGGGTTAGAAAACTCTCGTGCAATTCTTTTTTCTCGGCATATTGAAGAGCCTCCACCTTTCCGAGGTCAGCAACTAGACTTTCAACCTTATCAATATTGTTGAATTCGATTTGATAAGTTCGGATCAACTTTTTATCATCAATGTTTGGATGCAGGTGAACCACTTGCTGAATATCATATTCAGATATGATTTCTGAAAGAAATTCGAGCTGATCAACTTTAACTATTCCATCGTTCGAAATAGGTTTTTTAACGTTCTCTTTTAATTGGAATATGACTTTACCGTCTTGATACCAACGGTTCACATTTTGGGCAGATAGACTAAAAATGCTTCCACAGAAAAGCAGGGAAAGAAGGAGTGTTCTCACAAGTGTCGTAATTATAGTTTTAGTAAAATGGTGGCTTAATTTACCAAAAACAAGCTAAAAAGTCAACATTTAAATAGTTATGTAGCAATAAGTTGTATCAAAGAAAAAAGCTCCCTTTAAAGAGAGCTTTCTTGTGACCCCGGCAGGATTCTAACCTGCAACCGCTGGAGCCGAAATCCAGTGCTCTA
>JBMSGX010000034.1:0-14414 GCA_049416285.1 Crocinitomicaceae bacterium
CTAGTTCAAAGAACACTGTACATTCTGATCCATCTGACCGTTTGTTTCCACTCTAAAAAGAATTTTGTTCTCATCAACGCGTTTGAGCAAATAATCCTTATTGTCATTCAATTCCGCTTCGCTTGGAGGTGCTAGCTGACCACTTTGTTCTCCGAATACATATAAGCGTATTTCTTCAAATTTTAGTTGATAATCATACCCTGGAATACTTGATGTTTCTATACGCGAGAATACACATGAAGGTTCGTTGCCGTTACTATGGGTGAAACTAATACCGTATTTATTAATGCTTAGCTGATCTGCATATACAGTATCGCCATGGAAGTCATCAAATAGTTGGATCTCATGCGAAAGTGTGTATGAGCCGTACCATTGTTTCCAAGCTTTACGATCTTTGATCTTAGCACAGGAGGTAAGAAGAAATACTGCAATTAGGGCTGTAAGTGCTGATTTCATAGGCTTAGTTTTAGAAGGTTTCTAAAAAGTTAAGCCAAAAATATTAAGTCGCCAAATATTATGCGTACATATTTTAAATTAATACACACCTACTTAATCATATTCACTTCTCGCTCCAGCCTAATTCCGAATTTGGAATGAATGTCAGTTATGATGTTTTCGGAAAGATCATAAATATCGCTTCCCTTTGCTCCACCATAATTCACTAGAACAAGGGCTTGTTTTTTATGCACTCCGTAGTTATCGTAAGTTTTTCCTTTCCATCCTGCTTTTTCAATAAGCCATCCTGCAGCAAGCTTCACGTGTTGTTCGTCTACAGGATAGTTTGGGACATCTGAATAATTCTCTTGGATCGATTTTAGGATCTCCTTCGGGACAACAGGGTTCTTGAAGAAACTTCCGGCGTTACCGATCTCTTTGGGGTCAGGTAACTTGCTTTGTCTGATGGCAATGACAACATCTGAAATATCCTTGATCGTTGGGTTCTCAATCCCTCTTTCGGTCAATTCTCCGTTGATCGCCCCGTAAGACGAATTGATCTTTGGTCGTTTTGAAAGTTTGTATGTCACAGATGTGATAATATACTTGTCTTTGAGTGCTCTTTTGAAAACACTTTCACGATAACCGAATTCACAGCTTTTACGATCAAAGGTTTCAATTTCTAAGGTGGCCTTATTTAATGCTTCAAGCTCAACAAAAACATCTTTGATCTCAACGCCGTATGCGCCAATGTTTTGCATTGGACTTGCTCCAACGCTCCCTGGAATTAAGGAAAGGTTCTCAATTCCGCCTAGTCCGTTGTTGACACAGTGTAGCACAAATTCATGCCAAACCTCACCAGCTCCGACTTTCAGGTATACTGAATTTTCGTCCTCAGCTGCTACTTCAATTCCAACTATTTTATTGATGAAGACAACTCCATCGAAATCTTTCGTGAAAAGGACATTGCTTCCTCCACCAAGAATTAACTGTTGTTCATTTGAGAACTTCGATAGTAATGTTTTTAGTTCATCCACATTTGAAAAAGTGTGGATCTCCTTTGCACTCGCTTCAATACCGAAGGTCGTAAACTCCTTTACATTGTTTCCAGCTGCTGTCATGACTCAAAATTACCTTATATCGATCATGATTCAGCCTAATGTTTCATTATTCATTAACCACAAGTTGTTAAATCAGCCTTGCCTCGCTATTTTTGTTTTATGAAATTGAAACAAGTACCCATAGATCTCATTAACTCAATGAGCAGAAACACACTCATGGAAGTGTTGGATATTAAATGCACTGAAGTTGGTGATGATTACGTTAAGGCGACAATGCCAGTGGACAAAAGAACGCATCAGCCAATGGGTTTGCTTCATGGAGGTGCAAATGCTGCGTTGATCGAGAGCATAGGTTCAATGGGGTCAACATTGGTGTTAGATCTGGAAAAAGAGGTGCCCGTGGGAGTTGAGATCAACGCCAATCACATGGGAGGAGTGAAAGAAGGAATGGTTGAAGGTGTTGGAAAGATCATTCACTGCGGAAAAAGAACGCATGTCTGGCAGGTTGATATAAAGGATATGAGCTCAGACAAGTTGATCTGTTCGGGAAGGTTAACTGTAATGATCGTACCGAGATAAGTGTATGATCAATTAAAATATCGCATTCCTGGACGGCCAGTAAAAGAGGATGAAGGTGTATTCCAAGAGATAAATGAGTTCCAAGGAACTAAGGGATTTATCTTTTCAGACTTTCTTCAGGAAAAAATAATCCAATTCCATTCAGGCGGAGCTGTTTCAAAAGATCGTCGCGTGAATAAGCCGTTGGCGATATCGAAGGAGGAATACCTAGCACAAGGAGCACAGTTTCTTAATGAGCTTAGAGAGAATGAACTAGGGAAAGCAGTTTTCTCGCGAGTTAAAGCGGTAGCAATTGACATTGAATCAAAGGTAAAGCTATTTGATGCACTCTGTAAAGCCTATCCAAACGCCTTTGTTTATGAAATGCAAAGCCAGGAGTTTGGTCATTGGATCGGTGCGACACCGGAAAGATTGATCGAAGGTAAAAAAGGAGACTTTAAAACTGTTTCATTAGCCTCGACTAAAAAGACAGAGGATAACACTCCTTGGAGCGAGAAAGAAATAGAGGAACAGGGACTTGTTACTTCATTTATTAAACAAGAGTTGGAAGACCTTCGTATTCCATTTACATTAGAGGAAAGGACGGAGCTTGTTGCTGGTCCCGTGAAACACCTTCAGACTATATTCAGTTCTATTGAGGGAGCAGACGCTTATCAACTGATTAGAAGATTGCATCCAACGCCGGCGGTTTCGGGTCTACCGCGCCAAGATGCAATTAACCTCATTAGAAAAATAGAAAAGCACAATCGATCACTTTACACCGGTTTTATTGGAGAAATTGGCGATGATGTAAATGTTTATGTAAATCTGCGCTGTCTTCAGATCATTGGTGATCAAGCATACCTTTATTTGGGTGGTGGTTATACAAAAGACTCGAATGTTAAAGCCGAGTGGGAGGAAACAGAAAATAAGGCAAAAACCCTAATAAAGGTGATGGAAAACTTGTAGTTTTGCATCATGATCTCATCGGATAAATCGAGTGTTCAAATTTTACTGGCTAGGTGCGTAGCAGCAGGGATGAAAACAATTGTTTGTTCGCCAGGTTCCAGAAATGCGCCAATCGTTATTTCAGCAGATGAACATCCGGATATCGAAACCCTTGTGATTCATGATGAACGCGTGGCTGCATTCTATGCACTTGGAATATCACTGGCAACTGGCGAACCTGTTGGCTTAACGTGTACATCCGGTTCAGCAATGTTGAATTATTATCCGGCGATAGCCGAAGCGTACTATCAAAGCGTACCCTTGATAGTAATGTCCGCAGATCGTCCGGAAGAATGGGTGAATCACGGAGATGGACAAACGATCGTTCAAAAAGGAGTGTACCAAAATCACATTCGTGGTGAATTGGTTATTCCTGAAGATGTCTCGCCTGAGTCAGAATATGTAGAGAGAATACAAAGCCTCCTAACAGAAGCTATTTCCGATTGGAAAGGCCCTGTTCATTTTAACTTACCATTTTCGGAGCCGCTTTATAATACTGTAGATGTTACAACGGATACGGTGCCATTGATCGAATCTGTGAAAGTAGATTTTGATGAGAGTAAGATCTCAAACTTCAAAGAAGATTGGAAATCAGCAAAGAGGATCATGGTTTTGGTTGGTCAAATGGATAAAGATCCAAGTGTCGAAAAGCTATTGAATGATCTGGCGGCAGATCCGTCTATTTGTATTTTGGTTGAAAATACCTCGAATATCTCGGGTGTAAGACTTAATCATTGTATTGATAGATCGCTGAATGTAATTCCAGAAGATCAGCTGGATCAGTTTAAACCCGATCTTTTATTGACATTTGGTGGTGCGGTAATTTCCAAAAGGATTAAGGCGTTTTTGAGAGGTGTAGAAAACTTAAAGCATTACCGGGTCGGGTTTGAGTTTCCTGATATGGATACCTATCGACACCTCGTTGAGCATATATCAGTCTCGGCTTCATTCTTCCTAAAAGAACTTCAGAAAGAAGAACTGCGTAAGTACGATTCAAATTTTGGCTCGAAATGGAAGCAGCTTGATTTCTTGGTGAAAGACCATCAAGACTTTTATTTAGATGATGTTGCGTTTTCAGATCTGAAAGTTTTTCATTGGATCAATCAGTTTTTACCGGATGGAATCAATTTGCACATGGCAAACAGTTCTGTTGTGAGGTATTGCCAGCTATTTGATCCTATTCGCGATGCGAGATACTATTGCAATAGAGGTACAAGTGGTATCGATGGTAGCACGAGTACAGCGCTAGGTTTCGCTTTCAAAACGCCGAATAAGTTAAATGTGTTGGTTACAGGAGATATTTCTTTCCTGTACGACAGCAACGCGTTGTGGAGTGAGTATTTGACTGGGAACATGAAGATCATTGTAGTGAACAACAGTGGTGGGGGAATATTCCGAATAATTGACGGGCCTTCAAGTACGAGTCAGCTCGAGAAATACTTTCAGGCGAAGCACAGTCAAACTGCCGAACATATTTGTAAAGCCTTCAATATCGCTTACAAATCAGTTTCAGGTGATAACGAACTGCAAGCCGCACTGTCTTCATTTTTTAGTTCATCCGATGGTTCAAGACCTGAATTATTAGAGGTTTTCACAGATGCTACACTTAATGATTCAGTTTTAAAAAAATACTTCGAGGACGCTAAAACCTGGATGTAGTAACTACTTTTACGCTTAAATCGAAAGCTAATGGATTTTTCAATTTTACTTACCTGGGACGGATTCATTTATTTGATCATCCTTGCTATGTTAGAGATCGTTCTAGGAATCGATAATATCATATTTATCTCGATTGTAACGGACAGACTCCCTAGTGAAAATCAAAGGAAGGCCCGTAATCTGGGGTTGGCCTTGGCGCTTATAGTTAGATTGTTCCTTTTAACCATTGTAGCATGGATAATGGGGATGACCAAAACATTATTTACAGTTTTCGAAACACCTATTTCAGGACAGAGTTTGGTTTTGTTGTTTGGTGGATTGTTCCTGATCTACAAGAGTACTGTTGAAATGCGTGAAACAATTACAGGACACCAGTCTGAGATAGAGGAGAAGAGAAATACACTTTCAGGTGTGATCATGCAGATCGTTTTGATCGATATCGTCTTTAGCTTTGATTCCATTATTTCAGCGATCGGTATGACCAACGGCCTTGAAAAACAAACGGGCAGCGACCCTATGATAATCATTTACTTGGCCGTTATCATCTCTATGGTGATCATGCTGCTGTTCGCGAAGACAATTTCTGATTTCATCAATAACCGCCCAACAATCAAGATGATCGCCTTAGGTTTCCTTGTGACAATCGGAGTTATTCTTGTTGCTGAAGCATTTGGGCAGCACGTTCCGAAAGGATATATCTATTTCGCGCTAGTTTATTCATTAGCTGTTGAACTGTTGAATATCCGAATGCGCAAGAATAAAAAGGTGTCAGAATGACCGAAGAAGAGGCAGAAGTTATCTTGAATTTAAGCGAGTTCGAGGATCTGGAAGACGCCTGTGATCAGAAGGTATTCGAGTTCAAGCAGTACTTGCTTTCGAAGGTTCCCTTTGTCAAAACATATGAAAGCAAGAGACTTCAAATGGATCGTGTCCAGAGTGCGATGTCCGTTTTAGGTGTTGAGTTATCAACGTCTCAAGTAGATTTTGACCAAGTTTATGAAACCAATCCGGCAGACCTTGAAGATTGTCTCAAAAGTCATCAAGCATTGATGTCTAAATGGAGGTTAAAGGTAGGACAGGCAAATGACATTCAATCACTAAAGTTACTAATGCAAAAGGCATTAAAGATCTATAGAGATTATGCTGCCGGATGGACTGACTTAACAGGTGAAATGAATATAGATGAGGAGGTTAAGGCTTCTGTTGAATTTGATCCGGTAGACTTGATTCAAGAAATAAAAAACGCTCAGGGTGAAGTTGAGCAAAGTGAATTGCTTCAGAAGGAAACTAAAAGACTATTTTTGTGGCTTAAGTACAATGGTTATGAGTGAGAAAGATCCTTATCAAAAGCTTCGTGTTCAGCTGGACTTAATGAATTGGCCGGAAGTTTATTTCTTTAAGTTCATTGTTCCTAATGATTCTGAACTCGTAGCAAGAGTGACAGCTTTGTTTGATGAGGGGACAGATCTCAGGATGCAGGCATCCAAAAACGGAAAATACATGAGTGTAGGAGCGAAGGAGATGATGATGTCTGCAGAGTCAGTGATCGATCGATATCGGGAAGCATCGAAAATTAACGGACTAATAGCGCTATAATATGTTATTATATACTTACAACTGGACCGAGATAGGAATGTGGATTTTGATCACCCTCTCTATCGCAACCTTGGCAATCCTATTTTACAGAAGATTGTTGATGCGTTTCAATAGGGATAACATGAATACAGCTGACTACTGTGTTTTGTATTCTCTTGAATCTCAAACGGTGAAAGGAGAAGTAGAGATCTATTTCACCACGGAGCAGGCAAGAGAAGCAAAGATTATTTTGTTAGATACTGATATGAATGAAGTTCAGGTCATTAAGGAGGGGAAGTTTTCTAGTGGTGGTAACATTGTCAGATTTGATTCAACGTCTGTAGGAAATGGTAATTATTTCTATGCTTTGGTCACTGACAATCAAAAAACGACCAAGAAAATGACGATTCAGAATGTTTAGCATGACAATCTGACACGAATATTTGAACGGCAAAATAATTGATACCAACAATAAAAAATTAAATTTGCTTCACGGCAAACGATAAACTAAAAGAACAATTATGGCATTAGAAATCACAGATGGGAATTTTGAGGAACTAGTAATGAAGTCAGATAAGCCTGTAGTCGTAGACTTTTGGGCTGCATGGTGTGGACCTTGTAGAATGATCGGACCGATCATCGAAGAAATGGCTTCAGAGTACGAGGGTAAAGCAGTTGTTGCTAAAGTTGACGTTGACAGCAACCCAGGAGTTTCTGCTCAATTCGGAGTTCGAAATATTCCAACAGTTCTATTTATCAAAAACGGAGAAGTGGTTGATAAATCAGTAGGAGCTGTACCAAAAGCACAATTGACACAAAAATTAGACGCGTTAGTTTAATTTAAGGTCACAGACAAGATAGAAGCCGTTCTTTTGAACGGCTTTTTTTGTGTTATCTTCGCGGAAATATTTTCAATGGAATCATTTATTAGAAGGCTAAAGTACTACGGGATCGGATTCGGGATCGGGATTGTTTTTGTTTTCTTCTTTTTCCGTAATCGTGGATGTTCATGGTTGCCGGAAAATAGAGTGAAGAATGCCATTCTTGATCGTTTGGTCGTTGTGTCTGATTCAACATCGGACGTATTAAAAGCTAATGGTCTTGACCATGATTATCTTGTTCAAGTGCTGAATGATGGAGATGTGCTATTCGATGAAAGTGATAAAGAAGGTGATTCTAAAACTTACATTCTGGAAAAAGACGGAAAGCGCTTTTACTTTACACTGCCGCATGAAAGTTTCATATCTGAAGCGGGAATGGCTCAGGATGTAAAGAATATTAAACCAACCTCCTCTGGATATGGTAGAATATTGCGCTATCCGTTAGATAGTAACTTGGTTTTTGTTGATTCTTCCAGACTATTAACATGTTTACAGGCTGACCTCGGATTGATTAATCCAAGAAGAATTCTGAAAGGCCTTAAAGAGAATGGAAAGATCGATTTTGAAAAAACAGATCTAGAGGTTAGACCCAAGGCAGAGCACTATCTGGTTTTTGATCTGGACACTGTTCAGGTCGGATTAAAAGCTATTTGGTACAAGAATAAGATCAACGTGCACTACATGGATGTCCCAAGGTCAGATTGTTACACAAAGTTCAATTAAACCAACAGTGTTAATAATTACATCGTTATCTAGGGGAAGAGCAAATTGAAATTGATATTTTTGTCGTATGAAATTTTCGGCTGAGCAAATCGCAGGTATATTAGAAGGAGAGGTTAAGGGAAACCCAAGCGTTGAAGTAATAGGCTTGTCGAAAATTGAAGAAGGAAAAAACGGAACACTTTCATTTCTCTCCAATCCTAAATACGAAGAGTTCATATACACGACAGAAGCGAGCATATGTATCGTTAATGATACGTTTGCACCCTCCAAAGACCTTCCGGAAACATTGACATTGATCAAAGTGCCGGATGCTTATGCTTGCTTTGCCAAGTTGTTGGAGTTTTACGACACAATGCGCAAGGAGGAACCGCGTATTGAACAGCCGTCATTTATAGACGATTCAGCTGAGGTGGCAGAAGGCGTTTATATCGGTGCCTTTAGTTATATTGGACGAAATGTAAAGGTATCGACGGATGTTGCTATTTACCCGAATGTAAATGTCGGTGAGAATGTCATTATTGGTGAAGGAACGAAGATCTATCCGGGAGCGACAATTTACAGAGATTGTGTGATCGGTAAAAATTGTACTATTCACTCTGGAGCTGTAGTTGGAGCAGATGGTTTTGGTTTTGCACCAAATTCAAAAGGTGAATTTGACAGGATCCCGCAGATCGGAAATGTGATCTTGGAGGATAATGTAGATATAGGAGCGAATACGACAGTAGATCGCGCTACTATGGGAAGCACAGTTATTCGTTCTGGTTCAAAGATCGACAACTTGGTGCAGATAGGTCATAATGTGGAGATAGGAAACAACTCAGCAATGGCTGCGCAGGTTGGAGTTGCAGGGTCAACGAAAATTGGAAGCAATGTGATGGTTGGAGGTCAGGTAGGGTTTGCTGGACATCAGAAAATAGGTGATCGCGTAATGATCGCTGCACAATCTGGAGTGGCAGGAGACGTGAAGGATGGAAAGAAAATGATGGGTTCACCTGCATTTGAAGGTGATGAATATAAAAAGTCGTACTTAGGGTTCAGAAGATTACCTATGATCCTTACACGTCTAAAAGCATTGGAAGATAAAATCAAAGAACTAACTAAAGACTAGTTTTAATGTCAGAAAAGCAAAGAACGCTAAAGGAAGTAGTTAAGCTTTCAGGAATCGGTCTACATACCGGAGAAAAAGTTCAAGTAGAAATTCACCCAGCAGCGGGAAATCACGGATATAAATTTCAGCGTATTGACATTGATGGTGAACCGACTATCAATGCCGATTGTGATCTTGTGGTTGCTACAGATAGAGGAACCACGTTAGAGCAAAATGGAGCTCGTGTTTACACTACGGAGCATTTATTGGCGGCCCTTTATGGGTGTCAAGTAGATAACGCATTGATAAAGTTGGATGGGCCGGAGATTCCTATCATGGATGGTAGCTCTAAGTTATTTATTGAAGCAATTGAAGCTGCTGGATACGAAGAGCAGGATGAAGAGCGTATTTACCTTGAGTTGGAAGAGAACATTCCTTGGGAAGACTTAGATAAAGGAATTGAGTTTCTTGCCGTTCCGGATGTGAATTATAGATTAACCGTGATGGTTGATTACAAGTCGCCTGTTCTTGGAACACAGCACGCAACGATGTATAAGATCGAAGATTTCAAAGATGAGATCTCGCCATGTAGAACATTTGTGTTTTTGCGCGAGTTGGAGTTTTTGGCGAAAAATGATTTGATCAAAGGTGGTGACCTTGACAATGCTATCGTTCTTGTAGAACGCAGTGATATCAGTAAAGAAGAGTTGGATCGCTTAGCAAAACTGCTAGGGAAAGAAGATCTTGAGGTAAATGTTCAGGGGATTGGAGTATTGAACAGCACGAAACTTCAGTTTGAAAACGAGCCTGCACGTCACAAGTTGTTGGATATTGTAGGAGATCTTGCACTCGTTGGCATGCCGATTAAAGCGCATATTCTCGCGGCAAGACCAGGACACTCTGGAAATGTACGTTTTGCTAAAGTGTTGAAGGAGTACTGGAAGCAAAAACAGCGTAAAGGACGCAAGTTTGACCTTGAGAAAGAACCATTGTATACAACGGAAGATATTGAGAAAATGCTTCCGCACAGATACCCGTTCCTGATGGTAGATAAGATCATGGAGATGGGAGAGGAGTCGATCATTGGAGTAAAAAATATCACTATGAATGAGCCGATCTTCACGGGACACTTCCCAGGTAACCCTGTCTTCCCAGGAGTGTTGCAGATTGAAGCAATGGCTCAGGTAGGGGGGATTTTTGCTTTGAGTAAAGTTGAAGATCCTGAGCTTTATTCAACTTACTTTATGAAAATTGATAAAGTTAAGTTCAAGCAAAAGGTGGTTCCAGGTGATACGATCGTATTTGAATTGAACTTATTGTCGCCTATTCGTCGCGGATTGGTGAATATGGGAGGACAAGGTTATGTTAATGGAAAACCTGTTGTTGAAGCTGAGATGCTTGCGCAGGTAATTAAAGACAAAGAATGATAAGTAATCTCGCAAATGTTTCTAAAGATGCTGTGATTGGCGAAAATGTTCAGATCGACAGCTTTGCTACTGTTTATGAAAATGTAACGATAGGAGACGGGACGAGAATCCATCCGAATGTTACCATTTATTCAGGAACGACGATAGGTAAAAATTGCGAGATTTTTCCAGGTGCAGTAATTGGAGTTGTCCCACAAGATCTGAAATTCGAAGGTGAAGAAACTACAGTTGAGATAGGTGATAACACCGTCATCCGTGAATGTGTAACGATTCACAAAGGAACGAAGGATAGATGGAAAACAGCTATCGGAAGTAACTGTTTGTTGATGACTTATGTGCATGTTGCGCATGATTGTATTGTCGGAGACAATGTAATTCTTGCGAGTTATGTTGGATTGGCAGGACACAACACAATTGAAGATTTCGCTATCCTCGAAGGGAAAGTAGGGACACAACAATTCATTCGTATTGGTGCTCATGCCTTTGTGGCAGGAGGTTCCCTGGTAAGAAAGAATGTACCTCCGTATGTTAAAGCAGCGAGAGAGCCCATCGGATTTGCAGGAGTGAATTCAATTGGATTGAGAAGAAGAGGGTTTGAAGATGAATTCGTCAAGGAAGTAGAGGATATTTACAGATTGCTTTACGTGATGAATAATACAATCTCGAAAGGAGTAGAGGCGATCAAAGAATCTTTACCTGAATCAGATGTGACGAAACAAGTCCTAAGCTTTATCAATGATTCCGATAAAGGGATCATACGCGGAATGATCTAAGATTATGGCAGGCATTAAAAGAGCAGAGGTTCTCGATCTTGAAATTGAAGACTTTGCCTTTGGGGGTAAAGGGATTGCTCGAATTAAATCAGAAGAAGGAGATTATATAGTTTTTGTGGATAATGCATTCCCCGGACAAAAGGTGCGTGTGCGCGTTGCAAAAAAACGTAGAAAGTATGCTGAAGCCAAGTTGCTGGAAGTTTTAGAGCGGTCTCCAAAAGAAAGAGTGAGTGAATTCCAGGAGATTTCGGGAGCTCCATATATCTATGTGCCAGTTGAATTGCAGGAAGAGTTAAAGAAAGACTCTACATTAGATGTCATAAGAAAGATCGGAGGCGTTCAAAATGTGAAGGATCTATTTGATGAATTCATTTCGTCACCTGAACATTATTTCTATCGCAATAAAATGGAGTATAGTTTTTCTTCTATCGAACACGATATTGCAACAGGAGAAGAGCTGGATGATGCCTTTGCACTCGGGTTCAAGCGACGAGGAACATGGTGGAAAGTAGAATCATTGAATGCGCCAAGCGGTCTTTTTGATAAAGAATGGGAAACAAAATTGGCTGGTCTAAGAGAGTATTTGAAATCTACAGGGCTTCCGGCATGGCATCCACCTCAGAAAAAAGGATTCTTTCGTCACATCGTTGTGCGTAAATCATTTGATCAGGACAAACTTCTGATCAATTTGGTTACATCGTCTGTCGGTCTAAAGAAGTTTGACAAGGAAGGCTTCAAGAATTTTATTATCGACATGTTGGGTGATCGGCTTGCTGGCCTTCAGCACACGGTAAATGACAACGTGGCTGACCGAGCAAAGATCGAAAACGGAAATTCAACGTTGCTTTTTGGCGATCCGGTGGTGGTGGAGAAACTGCTTGGCCTGTCTTTTGAAATTTCAATGGAAAGCTTCTTTCAAACAAACCCTAAAAGTGCTGAGAGGTTATATACGAAGGCACTTGATTATGTGTTTGAAGAAGATCTAACCGATAGTGATATCGTTATGGACCTCTTTTGCGGAACTGGCACAATAGGTCAGATTCTTTCTTCGAAAATGCCTGGCGTAAAGATCATTGGAGTTGATATTGTAGAGGAGGCGATCATTGATGCACGTAAGAATGCAGAGAGGAATGGAATAGATGGGGTTGATTTTTACGCGAGTGATGTGGGTAAATTCTTATTGGAATATCCCCAGTTCGAAGGAAAGATCAAAACGATCATTCTGGACCCGCCAAGAGCCGGAATTGCCCCAAAAACACTAAGAAAAGTTATTGCTTTGGGTGCTAAGAACATTGTTTATGTATCCTGTAATCCATCAACACAAGCAAGAGATACAGCTCAGCTGAGAGATGCAGGTTACGAATTGCAAAAGATATCATTGGTTGACCAGTTCCCTCATACAGGACATATTGAGTCGATCGCAAAATATAAGCTCAAATGAATGTTTTTGTAGTTTCTATTGGTGATGAATTATTATTGGGTCAAACGATCAATACAAACGCATCATGGATAGGAACGGAAATAGCGCGTTTAGGGGGGGAGGTGATCGAAGGCATTACCATTAAGGATACAAAGGAGGCAATTTTAAACGCACTTGATTATTCGCTTGCTAAGGCGGATGTTGTGCTCATCACAGGAGGGCTTGGTCCAACGAAAGATGATATAACGAAGTATACACTTTGCGAGTATTTCGATACAGAATTAGAAATTCATCAACCTACATTGGATCATATCACAGATTTCTTTGAGAAAAGAGGGCGTGAAATGTTGGAAACAAACACCCAGCAGGCGGCGCTTCCAAAGTCATGTGACATTCTGTTCAATGCAAACGGTACAGCACCGGGGATGTGGTTCGAGAAAGAAGGTAAGGTTGTAGTGAGCCTTCCCGGAGTGCCTTACGAGATGAAAGCGATCATGACGGATGAGGTATTTCCAAAGCTTATGGATCGTTTTGAATTAGAGGCTATCTATTATAGAACTATTCATACTCAGGGGTTAGGAGAATCATTTCTTGCAGATAAGATTACTGATATTGAGGATGCCTTGCGTCGTGATGAGCTGGGGTTGGCTTATTTACCTTCACCTGGTTTGGTAAGGTTAAGATTGACAGGAAAAAGAAACGAAAGAGACCGTTCTTTGATAGCAATGTATAAAGGGCAAATCGAAGATCGCATTCAAAAGCATGTGTTTGGTTTCGATGGAGCAGTGTTATCAGAGGTGATTGGACAGTTATTGTCGAAAAATCATCAAACAATATCAACGGTGGAAAGCTGCACGGGAGGGGCTCTTGCGAAAAGTCTAACGGCCATTTCAGGTTCTTCCGCGTATTACATGGGGTCACTTCTAACGTATTCCAACGAAATGAAGCAGAAGCTCGCAGATGTTTCAGAACAGGATCTTATCGATCATGGAGCAGTAAGTCAGGCAGTGGTTGAAGCTATGGCGAAAGGAGGTTTGCGCAAACTGGAAACAGATTTCTGTATTTCCACTTCTGGAATTGCGGGCCCCAATGGTGGAACAGATGAGAAACCTGTGGGTACAGTTTGGATTGGTATAGCGAGTAAAAAAGGTGTATTTTCGAAGCGATTTCAGTTCGGAACAGATCGCTCCAGAAATATAGAAATGACAGTAAATACGGCACTTAACCTGTTGCGTTGTGAAATACTTGGACTCAATGCTTAAAAAAGTTTTGATTTACTTGTATGTTTATGAATAAATTGGTTTCTTTGCACCCGCTTTTGTTTAAAGGATTAAATTATTAGAGATGTCAAGAGTTTGTCAGATTACAGGAAAGAAGGTGATGACGGGAAATAACGTTTCTCACTCAAATAGAAAGACGAAACGTAAGTTTTACCCGAACTTGATCACAAAGAAGTTCTACATTCCTGAAGAGGATCAGTACATCACGTTGAAGATTTCAACTTCAGCTTTGAGAACGATTAACAAGAAGGGTATTTATGCATGTGTCAAGGAAGCACGTGCCAATGGATTGATTAAGTAAGCAAGTCTACCCGTTGTGAAACGGTAGTTAAAAAGAAAAAGACATGGCAAAAAAAGGAAATAGAATTCAAGTGATCTTAGAGTGTACTGAGCACAAAGAGTCTGGTATGCCGGGAACTTCTCGATACATCACTACTAAGAATAGAAAGAATACACCAGATCGTTTAGAGATCAAGAAGTTTAATCCGATCTTGAAGCGTTACACGGTTCACAAGGAAATTAAATAA